>JAXMIV010000694.1:0-3799 GCA_034377045.1 Prosthecobacter sp.
GAGACAACCAAACTGCCAGTCCAGCCCGCGCCGACGGCGCTAGAGGGTTGGAGCCGCGGGCTTTGGATAGGAATAATCGCGATTTTCCTGGTGGGGATAGTTCTGCGCATCGCGGCGCTTAATCTTCCGTATGGCCCGGACCCGGAAAGACCCCAGCCGCGCTGGCAACCGGCAAAGTGCAGCTTCCTCGAATCGGACGAGCGAATTTACCTGGCGCTGGTCGACCAGTATGAGGCGGGGCGGGGCCATACACTCCACGGGCACCCGATCCTGGACCTGCCCTGGATCAGCCGGAACCAATACGACAAACCCGTTTTCTTTCATCCGCCGGGCGGGATCGTTTATTTCTGGTTCTGCCACTACATGGTGGGTGATGGGGGCTTCGCGCTGGCAGAGGTTCTAGCCTTTGCGCTCTTCTACTTCAGCGTGTTGTCACTGGCTTGGGAGGTATTTCCGCACCGGAATTGGGTGGCAATGTTCGTCGTCGCGATTCTCGCGGCGATTACGCCGATTATGGCACACGTGACGGGCCGTTTGTGGCTGGATGGCCCATTGCTGGGGTTCACGACAGCAGCGGCGGCAGTTTTCGTGACCGGGGTAAGAAAGTCGAGCATACCGCAGGTGGGCCTCGCGGCTATGCTGGCAGGCTACGCGAGCATGATCAAGCTGACCGCGGTATTTGCCCTGCCGGGGATGGTCCTGCTGGCATGGTCCATCACACCCCCTGAACAACGCCGACGATTGTTCACCTGGGGCGCATTGCTGATCGCGGGCGTCGCGCTGTTTCAACTCCCGTGGGCGATCTGGCAGTGGAAGTTGCTGGGCTCTCCGTTGCCGTTGGAATCCGGACGGCCGTCGGAGGAATTGCTGAGCACCAATGCCTATGTCAGGTACCTGACGGTCGACCGCTCGCCCTGGATTTATCTGACGCACTTGCCCCAGGTAATCTGGACCTTGGTGCCTGCGCTCGCTCTCTGGGCGGTCCAGTGGGGAAACCGGATGGCGCGGGAACGCGGGCTGGCCCTCATTGGCTGGATAGCTTTCGTGGTGGGCGCCCAAATCGCCCTGGGATTTCTGGGATACTCGAAACTGTTGCGATATGTGATCCTGGTATCGCCTGCGACCGTTCTGCTGCTTGGGATCGCCATCGATGGGGCGATCGCGGGCGTGAGAGAACGCGCCTCCGAGCCCGAATGGCGTGTGGCGGCCATTTCGATCTGCGGGCTGCTGGCCGTGGCCGGGCTGGCTCTAGAAGTAACGCAGGGAGTGCGGACTTCGTTTTACGACAACCGCCGCCACGACATTATCATGCCGTTGATCAAATCTCGGTAGGGCCTGTTGGGAAGAGTTTGGCATGTGAAGGTGTTTGATGACGCGCCGCGATTGGGTGTGATTGAAAGTGGTGCCAGGGCGGCAGGGGCGATCAAGACAATGGCCACGCAAGGTCACCCCGAGACGCAATCCACCCGCGAGGCTGAATCTAACACGCGCAATGGTGGGTCTATTCCCGCGGAGGGCATCCAATTTGCCCCTCATGTGTAGCCATTTTTACTTTTGCCGTGCGCCCTTTTGCGCACAAAGCACATGTTGCGCCATAACGCCGGAAAAAGAGTGATTTTTGCGGGATTTGCAGACGACGGATCACTGGCGGCTCTCTGCAGGTGGTCGTAGATCGTCCCCATGCAGAGCGACTTCTTCCTCAACAACGTGGCCGGACGCCACGGGCATAGAATTCACTAACCGGACTATGCGCTCTTCCTGCCACCGCCCCCGAAGATTAGTCATCACATCTTCCGCAGCGACCCCGGCAGGCGGGGAATTCGGGCCAGGCCGCCCTGGGGCGCGCCGTAGACTGAATCTCGCACCGGAAACTTCCCCACGCTGGGGATACCGCGCCTTCGCGCACACCGGCATGCTGCCGTCATCGTGACCGGCGAGCGTCAACGGCGCTCCCCCCATCGCTATCCCATCCTTCACCGCCCATTTTTTTCCTGGGTGATTTCCGGCGCACTTCGCGCCCGACAGACCGCCACCTCCGGCGTCTTAGCAGGCAGACTCTCTGCCTCTCCCCTCACCGCCCCGTCGGCGATGAGCACATCCCCCACCCCGGTAACTCCCCCCGTGTCCGCCCCACCGAACGCTCCATCCGTTTTTCACACGCCGCTCCACCATCCGAGTTCCGTGCCCCCCACCACGCCATTATGAAAGCCCGCACGAACACCACCTCAGTCGCTCCGCGCCGCCGCAGAGCCGCCCTCATCCTCGCCGGCACCATTGCCGCGCTCCTCGCCGCCCCGCGGGCATCGGCGGGAACAATCACCTTTGATGGAGGACTCGATGGCACTGGCATCACCTTGAATACCGCGGCCAACTGGGACGGCGACGCTTTGCCCATCACTTCCGACGAAGTGCTGTTCAACGACTCGATCACTTTGCCGCCGCTGCTGACGACGACCGGGTCGAGTCCGACCTACGGGAATCTCATTTGGAATAGCAATGCGACCTCCCTCATCACGATCAATACCGGGACAACTACCAGCAACACAATCACCCTCAGCGGCGGCGGGGGAAGCACTGCCGCGAGCGCCGCCGGAGGGGCCACCGGTGATTTGTTGGTCATGGGCACTGCGGCCATCGACAGCACTCTGACCATCGGCGGAAATGCGGGCGCGGGCACCGGTCGCCTCAACCTGGTGCTCGGCACGAGCGGAAACTTCAACGTGGTCAACAGCGGCGCCACCTTGAACATCACCTCGATCATTTCGGGCGCGGTCAACTTGACCAAGACCGGGGCCGGCACGCTCACACTCGCCGGGGCCAACACCTTCGGCGTTACGAACCGGTTCACCCTCACCGCCGGCACGGTGAATATCAATCACGCCACGGCGCTGGGTGTCCTCGGCAATTCCTTCTATATCGACGGCGGCGCCATCGACAACACGAGCGGCGCGGCAATCACCACCAACGCCTACAAGCAGTCCTGGAACGGCGACTTTGTCTTCAAGGGGACCAACAACCTGAACCTCGGCGCCGGCACCGTGAGCCTGGGCTCCACGGCGGGCGTCTCGCGCACGATCACCGCGCAGGCCAGCACGCTGACCGTCGGGGGCATCATCTCGAATGGCGTCACCGCCGACCGCCTCATCAAAGACGGTTCAGGCACTCTGACACTCAACGGCGCCAATACTTTCACCGGAGGCTTCACCATCCGGGCCGGCACGGCCATCGGCGGCGTGGCCGCCGCTTTCGGCACGGGCACCATTACCCTGGGCGATGTCGCTGGCTCCAGCGACGCCAGCCTTCGGGTGAGCACCGCGTCCATCGTCACCAACACCATCGAGATCGCCTCCGGCAGCACCGGTAACACACTCTCGATCGGGTCCGTCAGCGGCGGCGGCAGCGTCACCTTCAGCGGAGCGATCAGCCTCGGGCACGATCTCGTGGCAGCCAACGCGAATACAAACTACACCAACCTCTCCGGCGTCATCAGCGAGACCGGCGGCGCACGGGCCATCACGGTGAATGCCGGGTCAGGCACGGTTCTCCTCAGCGCCAATAACACCTTTACGGGCGGCGTAACCCTGAACTCCGGACGGTTGCAGGTCGGCGCCCTCAATTCGACTGGCGCCGGGACGTTCACGATTATGGGCGGCAGTCTGGATAGCTCCGTGGCGGCCAATGCCGTGCTGAACAATTCCAGCTATGCCTGGAATGGCGACTTCGCTTTTCGAGGAACGCTGCAAGTAACGCTCGGCACTGGAAATGTGACCCTCGGCGGCAACCGAGTCGTCACCACGAC
>JAXMIV010000695.1:0-4767 GCA_034377045.1 Prosthecobacter sp.
TGAATCCACGGGGGTGGTGCACACGTTCCGATCGGATCGTGTGGTGATCGCGACCGGCGGTTGCGGGCGCGTCTATCTTTACACCACGAATCCGAGCATCGCGACGGGCGATGGGGTGGCGATCGCGTGGCGGGCGGGCGCCAGCATCGCGAACATGGAGTTCATCCAGTTTCATCCAACCTGCCTTTATCATCCGCAAAACCGATCCTACCTGATCACGGAAGCGATGCGTGGCGAAGGTGCGCGATTGGTGGACAAAAACGGCCAGGAGTTCATGCACCGATTTGATCCGCGCGGGTCATTGGCGCCGCGTGATGTCGTGGCACGCGCGATCGACCATGAGATCAAGCGCACCGGCGGGCCGTGCGTTTATTTGGATATCAGCCACAAACCGGCGGAATTTATCACGGCGCACTTTCCCAACATCCAACGCGCTTGCCTGGAACTGGGGATCGACATCACGAAGGAACCGATCCCAGTGGTGCCGGCAGCGCACTACCAATGCGGCGGCGTGTTGACGGATGTGAATGGCGCGACGCGGATCCGCGGCCTGTGCGCGGTGGGTGAAGTCGGTTGCACCGGCCTGCACGGGGCGAACCGCTTGGCGAGCAACTCCCTGCTGGAATGCCTGGTGATCTCCCGCCGGGCCGTGGAGCATATGGTCAGGAAAATGCCAGTCGGCAAGCCCGCTGAACAGACCTATGAGCTGCCGCCCTGGAAGAGCAGCGAGGTCGATGACAATGACGAACTGGTGGTGATCTACCACAACTGGGATGAGATCCGCCGCTTGATGTGGGACTATGTTTCCATCGTGCGCACGAGCAAACGCCTGCAGCGCGCCGCGGCGCGACTGCGCAACCTCAAGCGGGAAGTACAGGAGTTTTACTGGGATTTCCGCATCACCAGCGAACTGCTGGAACTGCGCAATCTAGTGGAAACCGCGTCCCTGATTGTCGAATGCGCGATCCGCCGGCAGGAAAGCCGAGGACTTCATTATACTTTGGACTTCCCAAATAAAGAGGAATCCCGAGCCCCCGCTGACACGGTCCTACGGCGGTATTAATCCCTGGGGACGGGGGACGGCACGCCGGATTCAGGACAGATTTTGAACGGCTTTTCGTTCTTCCTGTCCGACTCGTCCCCTTCTGTGCCCGGGTGCATGAGGAAATTTGGATTGCCATTGTGGCTGTAAATCTGATATATTAACAGCCCTTCAAGCCGCCTAAGCATGATTCGCGCCCCCCGCCTCTCTTTTGCTCTCACGTTCGCCGTTTTGGCTGCGGTAGGGATTGGAGGTCAAGCATTGGGGCAATCCCTGGCCAAAGTTTCCGCGACCAGCGCAGCGGCTGCTTCCCAGAGCCAGATGGTGAAAGGATCGCTGACCCAGCCCTCCGTGCCGCGGGTCAATGTGCCGACGATGCCGAGGCTGGGATATGCCCGATATCCGTGGAAGACAGACATCGTGGCGACGGTCTTTTGGATTGGTGAACAGCCGACGGAAAAAAATCCGGTGCCAAACCACATGAGCTCCTGGGACACCGAGTGGGAAAAGAATTTTGGCGGTTACGACGACCCCGATCCAGCCAAGCGGACGAGCAGCTACTGCCCCGTGGGTTTCACGCCTGGCCTGAATCCTTTTTACATCGCCCTGCCCTACAACGACTGCATCGATTGTACGATTCATAAGCCGGAAGCCCCGCGCGTCATCCCGTGGTTCAAGGAGCGCTATAGCAGACCCGGACGGACGGTGCTGCGCAGCACCTGGCTGGCGATCCGCTACGGCAACCGAGTGTGTTATGCGCAGTGGGAAGACTGCGGGCCTTTTGTCACCGACGATTACGATTATGTCTTTGGCAATGCCCGGCCCAAAAACACCTCGAACAAGGGCGCCGGGATCGACATCTCGCCGGCGGTGCGGGATTACCTGGGCATGGCCAGCAGCGGCAAGTGTGATTGGCGATTTGTCGATGTCTCGGAAGTGCCCGCGGGCCCGTGGCGCACGCTTGGGTCTAACAATCACTTCGTAAAGTCTCAGAAACTACAGAAGGCGCAGGATACGCACGCCATCGCCTCCCGTCTTGAGGAGCTGAAACGGATGCGCGACGAGTACTTCAAGCAGAGTGCCAGCGGCGGTGCGCGCTGAGCAAGGTAAAAGGTAAAGCGTTGAATAGGAATTCAGCGCCTTTCGTCTGATTTGATGAAGTCCATTATGGGCACTTCATCAAAAAAACACCTCTGCCTTTGTTATGAAAAAGCTCACCCTTTTGCTGGCTCTCTTCGCCAGTTTCGCTGTTCTCACCCCCTCAACTTCGCAGGCGCGTGATCATCGCGACAGCCGCCGAGTTGCCTACCATTGCCGGTCCTGCGGCGATTCTGTTTATCAGGAGCGCTACTATGCGGGCCGCGACCGCTACGGACGACCTATCTTTAGCTGGCGCACGGTGAGCCACCGGTGCCGTTACAGTCACAGGCACGGCCATGGTCATGGCCACGGACATCACCGCGGCAGTGGCTTCGGCGTCCATTTTAGCACTGGCGGGCGTTAACCTGGAATTCTCAAATCATCGCATCACTGCCAAGCCCATCAGGAGCGATCCTGATGGGCCTCGATAATTGCGCGGGCGCAGCTCTGGCGTTGTCACTTCTTCAACGTCGCATTTGCTACCTCGGCGGGATATAACGTCTTAAGTGTCGTGAGGGCTTTCTCCACGGCTTCAAGGTTGCCCTTGGCATCAGCGGGCTTGCGCGCGGCGAAGGCATCACGAATGCCGTTGAGCGCGGATCTGAGTTCACCAACGAGCTGGTTCGCTTCGGTCTGCTTGGCGGAATCCGTCTTGCCCGGCAGGGCGGTGATAAGCACGGGAAAGGCCTCGGTGACTTCGTCAATGGCCTCGTAGGCTTTGTCGGCAATCCCCTCGTGGAGCTCGCCAGTGTGCTGGTTGATCTCCGCCCACAGGCCGGCAAGCGTCGCCGGCACTTCGATGTTTTTGCCGCTGCTCTTGGTGCCGCATGCGCAAAGCCACTCCGGCTTATGGCACTCGCCACACTCGTTGGTGTTGTAATGCAGCCGGAAAGTCTTGCTCTTGGAACTGCCGGGCTCACGCAATTGCATGACGACATAGTAATCCATGCCTTCGGGAGCGACTTCAGTCACGAGGGTCTCGTCCTTCGCTTCGAGGCTAAGTTTCTTCGTGGCGCTGCGTTCTCCAGCGGTGACAGTAAGTTTCCGCTCACCTAAGGCGATGGGCTTGCGGTCTTTGTCGAGAAAGTTGATCTGGAACCGCTGGTCGGCAGTGACCTTGATTTCCGCGTTGGGCGTGGTCTCCGAGTCAATGGCGAGAATCCGGCCCCCGTTCGGGCCCATCGTGATGCGCTCATGCGCGTGGACAACGACGCCCAGGGCGAGTAGCAAGGTGAGTTGAAGCAATATGGTTTTCATTTATGGTTAGTTTTGGTTGGGGTTCACTGGCAGGCTGGTGCTTCCAGCCGAAGAGCTTGCGCGGCGGCTTTGCGACCGATGAGCAAGAAAAGTGCGGGGGTCACGGCGAGATCAAGCAGGGTGGAGGAGATGAGGCCGCCGCAGATCGCCACGGCCACGGGATGGAGGATTTCCTTGCCCGGCTCATGCGGACTGAGCACGAGCGGGATGAGAGCAATGCCGGCGGCAAGGGCAGTCATGAGCACGGGCACGAGTCGCTCAAGGGTGCCGCGCTGGATCATGGCGCGGGTGAAGCCTTCGCCCTCGTGCTTCATGAGGTGGAGATAGTGGCTGACCATCATGATGCCATTGCGGGCACCCACACCGCCGACCGCGATAAAGCCAACGAGCGTGGCGATGCAGATATTGTTAATCAGCAACCAAGTCAGTGCCAGTGCGCCCATGAGGGCCAGTGGAATATTCAGCATGACGAGCAAGGTGAGGCCGACGCTGCGGAAATAGCCGTAGAGGAACATGAGAATGACGAGAAGCACGATGCCAAAGTAGAAAGTGATGCGCTTGGTTGCCTCCTGCTGCGCCTGGAATTCACCTTCGAAACTGAGATAATACCCCTGGGGAAGTTTCACCTTCTCGATGACCTCGCGTTGCCAGCGAAGGACAAGACTTTCAAGATCGCTCTCGCTGGTGTTGGCACCGATCACAATCCGCCGCTGTGTATTCTCGCGGTTGATGACGTTTGGGCCCTTGGACTCCCGGATGTCGGCAACGAGGCGCAGCGGAATGCGTTTACTGCCGCCCGTTTCGATCAACAGGTCACCGAGCTTGTCTGGAGAATCACGCCACTCCGGCGGCAGACGAAGCACAAGATCCACGGTGCGCTGGCCTTCACGCAATTCCGCAAGTGTCCTGCCGGCGAGCAAGGCGCTAACCTGTTCATTCACTGCTCCTGTCTGCACACCGTAGGCGAGAGCCCGCTCACGATTGACTTCAATTTTGAGTTGGGGAATGGGCACCTGCGCCTCGAGGTTCACATCAGTGAGACCAGGGATGGTCTTCGCAATATCGCGGACCTGCGCACCCTTCTCCCGCAGCACCTCCAGATCGGGGCCGAAAATCTTCACCGCGATCTTCGCGCTGACGCCGCTGAGCATGTGACTGAGGCGGTGGCTGATGGGCTGGCCAACATTCACAAACGTGCCGGGCACCGTACGCAGTTTGTCGCGGATTTCCTTGAACACCTCAGCGCGTGGCCTGCCGCCTTCGCGGAACTCCACATCGAACTCATTGACGCTCACAGGCATGACATGATCGCCGCGCTCGGCGCGACC
>JAXMIV010000696.1:0-3493 GCA_034377045.1 Prosthecobacter sp.
GCCGTGATGGATCATGCGGATCACGGGATCGCGGCTTTGTTCGGAGAGGGAAATCGCCTTGGCCTGGTTGCCAGCCTCCAGAGCGGCGTAGACCTGATCAAGCTGGCGGGGGCTGCGGCGGGAGGCAAATCGCAGCCACCAGAAGACGCGCTCCACCAGAACGCAGGTGGCGAAGAAGGCGACCACGATGATGGGGTACATGATCGGGCCGCCATCGACGACGAACTTAATGACGATGTTGGCCAAGGGCGGGTGACAGAGCGTGGGGAGCATGGGTTATTGGGAAAAGAAGGGAGTCACGAGTGAAGCGCGCCGCGCCGCCAACGGGTCCGGGGAGAATGGGAATTCGCGCCCGAGAGTCCGGAAACCTACCGGGAACTCAAGTTGAAGACGATGTTGACGGTGTGCTTGCGATAGGCGCCGGTGGGGAAACGCCAATTGCGCTCGACATAGCTGGCAACGGTATCCTGTTCGCCAGAAGTGAAGCCGCCATTGCTGGAGATGGCGGCAGCGTCTTCCACCTTCCCTGCTGGACCAATGGTCAGCGCCAGGGTGATGAGACCGGAAACCCCCCGGGCGCGGGCGGAGGAAGGGTAGTTGGGCTTGGGGAACTTGCCGCTGCCGCTGCCCGCGCCGACAGCACCGCTGCCACCAGCGCCACCACCGCTGCCCTGCGTGCCGCCTTGGGTGCCGGAGGCCATCGTGGTGGCACGACTGGCGCGAGGACGGGCGGGCGCGGGCTGTGGCCTAGGCCTGGGTTTGGCGGGATCGACCGGCCTGAGCGCTTCTTCGATTTTTGGCGCCGCGGGAACGGTGAACACATCTTCGGTGACGAGGGCTTCGGCGAGTTCGGGCAGATCTTGGAGCACTTCGATCGGGTCGGCGATTGGCACGACGGCGGGCAGGATTTGCTCTTCGGTCACCTCAGGCGTCTCCTCCATGGCGTGAAGTTCGGCCATGGTCAGTTCCGTGGTCTCAGTATCGCTGGCTCCCTGCCCCGCACGACCGCCGAGCGTGATCTCCAGAGGCATCTCCTTCTGAAAAAGGCCGATGACGCCAATGAGCAAGAAGCTTGCAGCGATGGCTACCACCCAGGAGAGCGGTGCGAGGTTCTCGTCGTGCTGGCCGAGCCGCCAGGTGCGCACCAAAGCTGGAGACCGCGATCCGCCTGCGGCCTTCTGCTGAAGGTCGAGGCCGGTGGAACCGATGAGGGCCGTTGGAGACATAAGAGCGGTGGAGCTGATGACTAACGGAGGCGAAAATGACGTTCTTTGGAGAGTCGTCAACCGCAATTGCGACGCAATCGCAATAAATAATGGCCTTTTGTCAATTTCTGCTCAGAGTCTGCCCGTGCCCGCCCCCCGCCCCGCTCTGGATTGCGATGTCCCGCCCGCTGAAGCCCCTGGTTCCCAGGCCCCCTTGCTCGAGCCAGGATCACCGCAGGAGATCAACCAAGCCGCCAGTGTGTGGATGAAGCGGGGCATTTCCTTGTTGCTGGTGGCGGATCGGGAACCGCTGACCGAGGCGCTGGCCTGCTTTGACCGGGCGATTGAACTGCGCCGTCAACTGCCGCTGGAGGGGAATCCGTGGTATCGCTGGGCGCTGATGGCGGGCTGGATGAACCGGGCGGATGCGCTGACGCAGCTCGGCAGCGAGGCCCAGATCCGGGAGGCGCTGCGGTGTTATGATCTGGCGATCGCGAATTTGCAGGGGCTGCCGGTGAATGAAGAGCCGCTGTTTCGCTGGCGGCTGGCGGTGGCGTGGCTCAATCGAGGCATCACTTCTCAGGCGGTCGTCAAACAGGATGCGCTGCGGTGTTTTGACAATGTCATCGCGCTGCTGACGGGCCGTGAAGAGTCGTTGCGGCCGGATGATCGGCGAACCCTGGCCGCAGCTTGGTATAACCGAGCCAACACGCTGGTGAATGCGGAGCCGCCGAGGCTATTGGAGGCGCGTGAGGCGGCGAAATCCGCCATCGCATTGACGCGCTCAGCAGAGGCGGACGATCAACAACTGGCGGAGGCGGGACTCAAGGCGCGGCACGTTCTTTGCCGCGCGCTGGCAGGCCTTCTGGAGACGCCGCCCGTGGATCACGCCACCGCGGAGATCTGGATCATGGAAGCCACGGATGCGGTCGAAGAAGGCCTGGCACGCGGGCACACCCATTTCAGGCCATTGCTGGAGGAGATGTTTCACTTTGGGGCACGCATCTACCGCGCCTTTCAACCGCATTTTCTGGCGGAGTTTTTGATTGAAGGCATTGGCGCCACGGCCACCGTCACCGAGGCCATGCGCGAAGCGGCGCGCGAGGCGATCTGTCAGGCGGCGCAGCAGATTCGGAGCGAAGGCCTGGCTGGATTCAATCCGGTGACGATGCAACGTTTGTTAGGCACGCTGGCCGCGCTGAATGAGGCGGGTGAAAGGCTGCGGCTTAATGCTTGACGACCTTCTTGGCCGCGGGCGAGGCTGCTTGGATTCCCGCGGCTTCCATCACCAAATGCTGAAAGGCGTCCTTGGGCTTGCCGCTGTCCGGCACCAGTACATTTTGCACCATGAAGACGGTGACAACCTTGTGCACCGGGTCGATCCAGCCATTGGTGGCAAAGGCGCCGCCGTGGCCAAAGCTGCCGACGGGCATGGCACCGCAAACACGCTGCGATTCGATGTTGCACTGCCAGCCTAACGCATAGTTTAGCGGCTTGTCCCCGGCGCTGACCGGTGTACTCATCTCCTGTACCGCCCTTTCGGAAAGGATGCGCACGCCGTCGAGCTCGCCGCCGTTGGCGACCATTGCATAAAAGCGGCCCATGTCCGCCGCCGTGGAGAAGAGGCCGCCCGCGGGCTCGGTCATGTGAGTGACGCTGGCGTCGGAAGTGACGAACGGATTGTAGCCGGGCACGAGTTCGTGGGTGTCCTCATCCATCTTGTAAGTGCGGGCAATGCGCGCACGGTGAGCGTCATCCGGATTGAACATTGTGTCCTTCATGCCCAGCGGTTGGAAAATGTAACTGGTCAGATAAGCGTCATACTTCATGCCGGAAACGATCTCGATGATGCGGCCTGCCACGGTGGGTCCGAAGCCGTATTGATAAGCGCTTCCCGGTTCAAAGGCCAAAGGCGCCTTCACCAGGCTGGAGACATAGCTCTTCAACGAGATTGCCCCATTGGAAGGCGAACGCGGCGGGAAGGCGATGCCCGCCGTGTGGGACAGCAACAGGCGCAGCGTGATTGGCGTCTTCGGCGCGCTGCCATCGGCCAGCTTCGCTTTGCCCAGTTCGGGCAGCCACTTGGAAACCGGCTCGTCGAGGGAAACTTTGCCTTCATCCACCAGCGTCATCACCGCCGTGGCATTGATCGACTTGGTCATGGAGGCGATCCAGAACATCGCGTCCTTTTCCATCGCCCGGCCTTTGGCGATGTCCGCCATGCCCGCGGCTTCATGATGAACGACCTTGCCATCTTGCATGACCAGCGTCACAAAACCCGCGCCTTG
>JAXMIV010000697.1:0-5739 GCA_034377045.1 Prosthecobacter sp.
ACGACATCCCGATCGTCAAGGGTTCCGCCCTCAAGGCGCTCGAAGGCGACGTCGAGCAGCGCCTCAACATCATGAAATTGATGGACGCGGTGGACAGCTACATCCCGCTGCCTGAGCGTCCGATTGACCAGGACTTCCTCATGCCTGTGGAAGACGTGTTCGCGATTGAAGGTCGTGGCACTGTCTGCACCGGCCGTGTGGAGCGTGGCATCATCAAGAAGATGGGTGAAGTCGAAATCATCGGCATCCGCCCGACGGTCAAGACCACCGTCACGGACATCGAAATGTTCCGCAAGTTGCTCGACGAAGGTCGCGCCGGCGACAACGTGGGCTTGCTGCTCCGTGGTGTGAAGAAGACGGACGTTGAGCGTGGCCAAGTGATCGCCAAGCCGGGTTCAGTGAAGCCGCACAAGAAGTTCAAGGCTGAAGTGTATGTGTTGTCGAAGGACGAAGGTGGCCGCCACACGCCCTTCTTTAACAACTACCGCCCTCAGTTCTACTTCCGCACGACGGACGTGACCGGCAGCGTGACGCTTCCTGAAGGCGTCGAAATGGTGATGCCGGGCGACAACGTCTCCGTCACTGTTGAACTGATCACCCCAATCGCCATGGAGAAGACGATCCGTTTCGCCATCCGTGAAGGTGGTAAGACGGTGGGTGCCGGCCGTGTGGCTGACATCCTCGACTAGTTGCGTTTGATGGTTCGCTTGTTTCAAGCCGCCGCAGCGTCTGGCGCACAGACCTTGCGGCGGCCCCTTCACCGGGAGCGGCGGACTTGAAAGACGCGCCCTTGCATGCATTATCAGGTAGGAAACATCAGTAAACAGGTCAGTAGCTCAATTGGTAGAGTAGCGGTCTCCAAAACCGTTGGTTGTGGGTTCGAGTCCCTCCTGGCCTGCCATCCTTTCTCCTGCTGTCAGTCTGATCCATTGTCGAAGCAAAATTCATGAGCCGCATCCGCGCCTATTGGGGCGAAGTCATCCTCGAACTGAAAAAGGCCACCTGGCCTTGGGACCCGAAAGAGAAGGGCTTTGCCAAGTATAAGGAACTCACCGACTCCACCATCGTGGTGTTTGTGGCCATGCTGCTGCTCGGCGCCTTTGTTGCCTTTTTTGACACCGCCCTGCGTTGGTCCTTTGAATTCATCGCCCATTAGCCTTGTCGGCTACAGGCCATCTTAACGACCCACTATTTTATATGGGAGCTATCCCTGCCCCTCGCGATCAATGGTACGTCATTCACGTACGCGCCGGCCTTGAAGGAAAGGTCCGGGACAGCATGCTTCGGCGCATCGACTCCGAAGAAATGAGCGACTATGTCTATGAGGTGCTGGTTCCCACCGAACGAGTTTCCGAGGTGAAAAAGGGCAAGCGCTCCGAGAGCAATCGCAAGTTTTTCCCGGGCTACGTCATTGCCAATCTTTACCTCCTCGATGAACACAACCGCCTCGTCGACAAGAGCTGGTACTTTGTGAAAGACACGGATGGCGTGCTGAACTTTGCCGGCACGAAGGACCACCCGATTCCTATGCGCCAGAAGGAAGTGGACGCCATGCTGGCGCAGGTGCGCGACAAGGATGAGTCCGTGAAGCCGAAGATTGCCTTCAGTGTCGGCGACAACGTGCGTGTGGCGGACGGCCCCTTTGAGAGCCAGACCGGAATCATTGAGGAGATCGATCCTGATCGTGGCGTGCTGCGCGTGGCGGTGAACATCTTCGGCCGTTCGACACCGGTGGACCTGGAATATTGGCAGGTGGAGAAGGCATAACCACATTTGCAAACGGGATGGCCTTTTTTGAGGCGATCCCCCTTAAATTCAAAGCAAGAGAAACAAAAACATGGCCAAAGAAATCGTCAAACTCATCAAGCTCCAGATCAAAGCTGGTGCTGCCAACCCCGCCCCGCCCATCGGCCCTGCGCTCGGTCAGGCTGGCGTGAACATCATGGCATTCTGCAAGGAGTTCAACGCCGCCACCCAGAAGATGAGCGGTGACGTGCTGCCGACCGTGATCACGGTTTACAAAGACAAGAGCTTCACGTTCATCACGAAGCAGCCGCCTGCTTCGAACATCCTGAAGAAGGTGGCGAATATCGCCTCCGGTTCCGGCGAAGCCAGCAAGAAGAAGGTGGCCAAAATCACCAAGGCCCAACTTTTGGAGGCCACCAAGGCAAAGCTGGTGGACTTGAACACCACGGATCTGGAACGCGCCTCCCGCATCATGGCTGGCACCGCGCGCCAGATGGGCATCGAAATCATCGACTAATCTAAATTCAAACCGCAGGAGAACGGCTTTTCGTTCGACAGCACTGCACACTGACATGCAAACCCGAAGCAAACGCTACAAAAAGGCCGCCGAGATGATCCCGGCGGGCAAAACCTTCACGCTGGAAGAGGCGGCCGATCTGGTCCGCAAGCTGCCCGGTACGAAGTTCAATCAGACCGTGACCTTATCTTTCCACATGGGAGTTGACCCCAAGAAAGGCGACCAAATGGTTCGTGGCACCTGCCCGCTGCCCCACGGCTCCGGCAAGACGGTGCGCGTTGCCGTGTTTGCCCAGGGCGCCGCAGCCGATGCCGCCAGAGCGGCCGGCGCTGAGCTGGTGGGCTATGAGGACCTGATTGCGAAAGTGAAGGATGGAGCGATGGATTTCGACGTTGCCGTCGCCACCCCCGCAGCCATGAACGAAGTTCGCAAGCTGGGCAAACCACTCGGACCGCGCGGTTTGATGCCCAACCCAAGAACTGGTACCGTGACCGACGACGTCGGCGCTGCCGTGAAAGCGGTGAAGGCTGGTCGTGTGGACTTCAAGCTCGACAAGAATGGCAACATCGCCACGACCATCGGCAAGGTGCAATTCGATGTAGCTGCGCTGGCCGAGAACGGCGGCGCGCTAATCGAGGCGATCGTGCGGGCGAAGCCTGCTTCCGCCCGCGGCAGGTATGTCCAGAGCATCACCCTGGCCGCGACGATGTCGCCCGCGCTGCGGATCGATGTCTCCAAGTATATCAAACTGTAATTTCTGAGGAACCCACAAGATGAAAGCTGAAAAGACACTCCTCATTGAAGACCTGCTGACTCGGGTCAACGCCTCGCCGTTCCTCTTCGTCGTCGACTACACCGGATTGAAGGTGGACAAATTCGCGGAACTGCGCAAGCGCCTGCGGGCCTGTGGCGCCGAGATTCACGTGTTCAAGAACACGTTGGTCAAAAAGGCCGCCGAACGCGCCGGATACCCCGAAGACCTCGGGCCACTCCTGACCGGCCAGAGCGCCATCGTTACCGGCGCGAAAGACGTGTGCGCCGCCGCCAAGGTGATGAAGAATTTCACCGCCGAGTTCGAGAAGCCCAAAATGCGGGCGGGCGTCCTCGACGGCAAGTTCCTCGACGCCGCCGGCATCAAGGCCCTGGCCGATCTGCCATCGCGGGAAGTGCTTCTGGCCCAACTGCTTGGCGTTTTGCAGGCGCCGGCCTCAACCCTGGTTCGCCTCCTCAACGAACCCGCCGCCTCGCTGGCGCGGGTGCTCAATGCCAGGCCGCAACCCGCTGGTGGCTCCTCCACAAGCGCGAAGTCCGAAGCAGCTCCTGCCGCCGAAGCTGAAGCCGCACCTGCTGAAGCCGCACCTGCTGAAGCTCCAGCCGCCGAAGCCCCTCCTGCGGAAGAACCCGCTGCCGCTTAATTTTCCCACGCTGCCCGCCTGGATGGTGCGCCATTCGGGCCTGCGGCCTCCCAACAAACACTCTGATTAGATGGCGCGTTAAACCGCCTGAACACAAAACATCCAATGGTTCCTTGCCGGGGGGAAGGCTCTCCCTCTTAAATCACCCGGGGCTCCGGGCAGCGGCGATACCGAAAACATCATATGGCAGACCTGAACAAAATCATTGAAGAACTGAGCGGCCTTACCGTCCTGGAAGTTGCCGAACTCGTGAAATCCCTCGAAACGAAGTGGGGCGTTAGCGCCGCCGCTCCTGTTGCCGCCGCAGCTCCTGCTGGTGGTGGTGCCGCTGCTCCGGCCGCCGAGGAGAAGACCGAGTTCGACGTCGTCCTGACCGACGCTGGCGCGAACAAGATCTCCGTCATTAAGGAAGTCCGCGGCGTGGTGCCCGGCCTGGGCCTGGCTGAAGCGAAGAAGCTCGTTGAGAGCGCGCCTCAGAAGGTCAAGGAAGGCATCAAGAAAGAAGAAGCTGAAGAAATCAAGAAGAAGCTCGAAGCCGCTGGTGCCAAAGTGGAGATCAAGTAATCTCTCCTCCTTTCCCCGTGTGCCGCCAGCCGGCGGCACACGGTTGAAAGGAGACCCCCTTTTTCTAAAAATTGTAGTCCCACGCATGCCCCGCCTTCCTGGTCGCCCCACTGAACTCCGAAGCTTCGCTTCCGGTGGTGTGGGTACCTTCCGGACTGCGGGCGGCGTATGTTCTCCCTCATCGCCTGAGTTCGGACGCCTGTCCGCGCTCGGGCCTCGTTATTTTCACATTGTTGACTTGGGTTGTTCGGCTGGCCGCCGGATTTCCTGACCTTCAGTGCTCGCGGATCTCTTCCGCACCCCGCCTCCGCCATTGCCACCCCCGTAGCCCTCCCCACCTTGCTTATGTCCCAGCGCATCAACTTTGGCAAGATCCACGAAGTCGCAGAACCCCCAAATCTGATTGAGATCCAGCTCAAGTCTTATGAGGAGTTCCTGCAGAAAAACATTCTGCCGTCCAAGCGCCGAGAAGTGGGCCTGCAAGCCGTCTTTAAGGAAGTTTTCCCGATCGAGAGCTACGACAACAAGATGACGTTGGATTTCGTCTTGTACGAGATTGGCGAGCCGAAATTGAATTCCCTGGAGGCCATCCGTGAAGCGGAGACCTACAGCGCGCCCCTCTATGTCACCTTTGAACTGCGGGACGAAGCCGGCGCCAAGCAGGAGCGCGTTTACATGGGCGAAATCCCGCTCATGACCGATCGCGGTACCTTTGTCATCAACGGCGCTGAGCGCGTCGTGGTCAGCCAGTTGCACCGTTCGCCGGGCATCTGTTTTGAAACCCAGTTGCATCTCAATGGCCGCTGGTTGTACGGCTTCCGCATCATTCCGGACCGGGGCACCTGGCTGGAAGTGCAGTTCGACACGAACGACCTGCTTTATGTTTACCTCGACCGCCGCCGCCTCCGCCGCAAATTCCTGGCGACGACGCTGCTTCGCGTCATCGGTTATTCGCATGATGAGGACATCCTCAAGCTGTTCTACAACATCGAAGATCTGAAGCTGAAAGAGAACATGAACGAGGAGGAAATCTCCTCCAAGCTCCTGTTCAAGGACATTCTGGACGGTGAACTGATTGTCGCCCGTGCCTACGAGCCGCTGACCGCCGGCGTCATCCGCCAGTTGATCCAGCTTGGCCACAAGACCATCAAAGTGGTGACCGCTTCCCAGGACGACCTCATCGTCACCTCGCTCCGCAAAGACACGGCGCGCGACGAAGATGAGGCCTTGAAGGAGATTTACCGCCGCCTCCGCCCCGGTGATCCGCCGACCATCCCGAACGCCCGCGCCTTGGTGAAGCGTCTGTTCTTCGATCCGAAGCGCTATGACCTGACCCGTGTCGGCCGTTACAAGCTGAACCAGAAGCTTGGTCTCAAGACCGATGCCGACATGCGCATCCTGGATGCCAATGACGTGGTCAGCGCCATGAGTTACTTGTTCAAGCTGCGCGCCGGTGAAGGCTTGCTTGATGATATTGATCACCTGGGCAGCCGCCGC
>JAXMIV010000698.1:0-2543 GCA_034377045.1 Prosthecobacter sp.
GCCTGGTGCGGCAGCGGGTGGCCGTCATCAACTCCGTGCGCGCCTCGCTCAAATCACTGGGAGTGAAGCTGCCGTTGAAGAACAGCGCCGCCTCGCTGCAGCGAGCACGCCAGCAACTGGCGCAGTCACAGGCCGAGCTGCGGGGTCCGCAACGGCAGCCCTCGCTCCCGGCCTTCTTGTCACCGAATACCCTCGGCACGCGCTGCAAAACGACAACCACGACCAGTTCTACGTGCCGCCGGAGAAACTCGGCCAGCCCATCGGCGAAACCTACATCGTCGAATCCCTCGACCCCTGGCGCTGGAATGGCGAACGCAACGCCCTCGCCCAAGGCTTCCTCAATGTTCCCGTCGATGGCGAATACGCCTTCAATGGCAACGGCTTCTACGATCGCAACCTCCTCATGATCAATGACGAGATCGTCTGCGGTTTCGGCGATGGCGCGGACCGTGTCGCCACCATCACCCTCAAAAAAGGCCTCGCCAAAATCCTTTCCTACGGCGTCGTCGAATCCCGTGGCAGCGATGCCGGCATCCGCATCCGTTGGAAACCGCCAGGCCAGGCCGAACTCAGCCCCATCCCGCCTGAGCTTCTCTCCCACACCGAAGACGCCGCCGCACGCCAGGCCCGCCTCGCCGCCACCACCCCGCACGCCAACAGTCTCATCACCGCTGCCGATGACTTCATTGTAGAGGCCTACCTCAATGGTGTAAAAATTCCCGACAGCAAACGCAAGCTCCTCGACGAGATTTACGGCGCCACGGTCGAGCGGATCGACATCGCCATCCGGCCCGGTGACTGGCTCGTCTTTCATATCGTCCACAATCGGCTGCGCTGGGACGGCGCGCGTTACTTCGCCGTCGCCGGCATTCTCGGGCCTAACGACTTCGGCTTCGTCTCCGATCCCGCCTCCGCCGAATGGAGCGCCTGTGACGAACCAGCGCGCGCCGCCGAATTCATTCACCAGCGCGACTACGGCACCAGCAAACGCGCCCGCCCCATCACCAAACTCTGGGATCAGGGCGATAGCCAAATGCGCGAGCATGCCGGCCCCGGCTTTCCCGGCAAAGCCCTCTGGGGCGGTGCCGCCTCCACCTGGATCAAATACGTCGCCCCAAAGGTGCCCGTCAAACCCAGCGCCCTCAAAACTCCGCCCGCTGTCGTTGCCAAACCTCTGGTTAATCCAAAGTCACCTGGCGAACTGTTTGACACCCTCGGCGCCACGCTCGAAATCGGCAGCGGCCGCTACCATTTTCCCTCGCAAATCGCCACGCCCAAACACTGGCCCGTGCAGATCCTTTCTGCCATCTACGGCACCGGCGGCAAAACCGCCGATGTCACTGCGGCAGTCAAAGCGCACATCGAAGTCAAACAACGCGCCTTCACCGTCTGCCCGCCAGATCTCGGCATCGATCCCAACCCCTACTGGAACAAATCCCTCACCATCATCTACATGAAAGACGGCGTCCGCCGCGAGCAGCAGCATGGTGAAAACGCCCTCGTCCACCCGCAGAGCTTCTACGGTCCCCAGGACGCCGGCGAACTGCGCGCCTACCTCGAACACACCCGCTGGATCGGCCCCGGTGGTGAACTGCAATTCCACCCCGACCACTCCCTCACCCGTCCCGGCCAGGAAGGCGCAGCCCTCTGGGAAACCCGCGACAGCACCCACCTGCGCATCACCTGGCCCCCTAACCAAAACCACGACTACCTCCTCAACGAAACCTGGGACACCTTCCACCAAACCGACAACGCCAAATCCGTCTACCACCTCATGCGGTGAGCCAGGGAAGATTCAATCCCAGCCCGGCATCCCCCGAGCTCCGGAAGAACCGCGGATATCGCAGAGACTGAATGGGATTGCATCAGATCCCATCTGTGTTCATCCGCGTCATCTGCGGTTAAAAAAACCCAGCCACCCCAGACCCGCCCCCATCCCTCTCCATTCAGCAATCATCAATCGTCAATCCCCACCCCCTGCCCACCGCCCCTCCTGTCGCCGATTTTTATCGCCCTAGGAGCCCCCTTTATGCTAAACCGAACCCGTTGCTGACGTGACTTCTGCCTGTATGCCCGACGACGATCCCCTTCCCCCCGGGCCCACCCCATCCAGTTACCAAAGAACGACGGGGGGCCATTTCCGCTGGCAACCGCCCACGGCGCAGCGGCTGCAGGAGCTGCTGGCCGGGTATGAGGTCCTCGAAATGCTCGGCGCCGGCGGCATGGGCGCCGTTTACAAGGCGCGGCAGGTCTCCCTCGACCGGCTCGTCGCCATCAAGATCCTGCCCCCCGAAGCGGTCGATGACGAGATGAATTTCGTCGAGCGTTTCCGCAACGAGGCACGCACCATGGCGCGGATGAGCCACCCCGGCATTGTCAGCGTCTTCGACTTCGGCGCCACCAGCGAGGGCCAGCTCTACATCGTCATGGAGTTCATCGACGGCACGGATGTGGCGAAGATGATCCTGGCGCAGGGAAAGCTGCCGCCGGACTACGCGCTGGCCATCACCGCCCATGTCTGCGATGCTCTGGCCTACGCTCAC
>JAXMIV010000699.1:0-6114 GCA_034377045.1 Prosthecobacter sp.
GGTGGCCTGGCGAAGATAGCGACCGCGATGGTCACCCTGGATTGGGCGGAGGCCTCCAAAGCCGGGGTCAACGTGCTGGCGACGGTGCCGGACTCCGCGCCGATGCTGGCCGGTCCGTCTCCTCTGGGCCTGCAACCCGGCGACCGCCTCACTTTGCGTGATCTCATTTATGCCACGATGATGACCGCCGACGATACCTCCGCGATTACATTGGGGGATTTTGTTGGCCGCGATCATCTGTACCGCCTCGGCAAGGGCGGCCAGCCTCTGGAGGAGTTTGTGCGGCAGATGAACGGACTGGCGCAACGGGAAGGGGCCAAAAACACCCGCTTCACCAATCCCCACGGACTCGAAAGCGGCCGTCCCGGTCCTTATTCCAGCGCGGCGGACATCGCCCGCTTGTCCCTCTATGCCATCTCCCGTCCGGCGATGCGCTTTTACACCAATCAGCGGTCCCGCAACATCACGGTGTACCGCGGCAGCGGCAAACTCGAGGTGGTGCTCACCAATACGAACCAAATGCTCGGTGTCGATCGTGTCGATGGCATCAAGGCCGCGAGTACCCCGCACTCCGGCGGTTGCGTGGTGATCTCCGCGGAGCGGCCCTCTAGTGTGACTCCGCAGGCGGACGGCAGCAGCACGATCTTCCGCCACCGCATGTTGGTCGTGGTGATCGGTTCCGCAAATCCCTTCGGTGATGCGCAAGCCCTGCTCAACCAGGGTTGGGCAGCCTATGATCGCTGGCTGGCCGCCGGCCGGCCCATCACCGACAAGGCGCAGATGTTGAACTATTTTTGATTGGCATCAAACCTGCGGCTCCCCCGGCATTCACCCACGTACCCCCATAAGACATGCGCATCGGAATTTTGAACAGCGGCGGGGATTGCCCCGGACTTAATGCAGTCATTCATGGCGTCGTTGGCGCCGCCCACACCGTCGGTTGGGAGGTGGTAGGCTTTCGGGATGGCTTCGAAGGGCTGTTGCCGCCGGGAGATTACATGCTGTTGGATCCCTCGAAAACGGTGGGCATCATGAAGCTGGGGGGCACCATCCTGGGCACCACGAATAAAGGCCACTTCGTGACCAAGGTTGGCGAGGGCAATGTGTCCGAGGTGCCGCGCGAAATCGTCGACCGCGCCAAGACGACGCTCAAGCACTTGGAAGTCGGCGCTTTGATCGTCGTCGGCGGCGACGGTAGCCTGACGACGGGTCTGCAGCTTTATAACATGGGCGTGCCCGTGATCGGCGTGCCGAAGACCATCGACAACGACATCCAGGCCACGGCGATGAGCTTTGGCTTCGACTCGGCGGTGGCGGCCGTGGTGGATGCGCTCGACCGCCTGCACACCACGGCGGAGAGCCACAAGCGGGTGATTGTTTTGGAAGTCATGGGCCGTCATGCCGGATGGATCGCGCTTTACGGCGGCATGGCTGGCGGGGCGGATGTGATCCTGCTGCCGGAGATCCCCTTCACCATGGAGCACGTGGCGGACGCGGTGCGCCAGCGGGACGCCCGCGGCCAGCATTCCACGCTCATCGTCGTGGCGGAAGGCGCACGGATGGAATCCGGAAAATTGATCAAGAAGGAAGACGTCGGCAGCAAGGGCGAAGACCGCCTGGGTGGGATCGGCGAATACGTCTGCAAAACCGTGCAGGATCTGACTGGCAAAGACGCGCGCTCCTGCACCCTGGGCCACCTTCAACGCGGCGGCGCGCCGACCGCGCTGGACCGCATTCTGGGGGTGCGCTTTGGCGCCAAGGCCGTGCACTTGATTGAGGAAGGCAAATTTGGCCGCATGGTCAGCTATCAGCAATACTCCGAGGGAGACGTGAGTATCGAGGAAGCCGTCAATCAGCTCCGCCTCGTGCAGCCGGACAGCGAAATCGTACGCGCCGCTCGCAGCATCGGTGTCTGCTTTGGGGATGTTCCGGCCGGTCGCGGCCTGGATTGAGGGCTGTCGTACCCCTCAATACCCACTCTGCTGCAGCAGCCGGTCCAGTTGGACTTGGAACTCCGGGATGTCCTGCTTCGGCGGTTGGTAGGCGGGAGGGACGCCCGCGAGGCCGAGACGGCCTTGTTGATCCATGTGCCAGCCGGCGATCTGGCCGTCGCTGAAAGTGACTTTGCCGCTGACCATGGCCCCGGGAATGGCGATTGGGTCAAGACCGAGGGTGAGGGTGCTGGCAGAACCAGGGGGAATATCCGCGCCGACTTGGCCGGCGTCGTCTTCAGTGGTGGTCTCCGGTTCCGATGGCAGGACTTCCGGGGCGGGCTCAGCGGCCTTTTCCGGTTCGCGGGGTTTGTCCTTGATCTTGACGCCGATGTCCAGAAGCAGGAGGCGCGCCTCCATGTAGGTGAGAGTGATGCCAAATTCAGCTTTCAGCTTGTCCTGAATGACGTTGAGGCTGGCGCCGTCGGCGGCCCATTGTTCGACTTTGGCGAGTTGTTCCGGGGAGAGTTTGGACATGGAGTGCAAGCGGGGAGCTTTAGCCCTTCATCGAATCGGTCACGACGTGGGAAAGTGCGCTTGCCTTCTCACTCAGTATCTTCACCCGGTCAAGCGGCACCGGCATGCCGGGCGGGCCATCCATCAGAGGAATCAGTTCCTTCAAGCCTGCCCGCAGGGTGGTCAGGGTGGCATTATCGTGCACGGTAGGATTCAGGGTGTCCAAACTGGCTAGGTAGTATTCGGCGATGTCCGGCCGGTTTAAGCGGATGCTCTTTTCCGGCGTGTACCCATCCGCGACGCTGCGGGTGGCGATCTCAAAGGCGCGCAGCCAGCCCCCAAGGCTCACCAGGTGGGCGATATCGACATCCCGCAGTTGCACCATTTCCACCTCGACATCGGCCTGGGTGAGGGCCAGTTCGGTGCGCAATTTGTCCCAATTCCCTTCGATGCTGTGGTCAAAGAGGCTCTGGGTATGACGGTTCATGCGGCTGCCGGCACCGATGACCTTGGCATACTTGATGAGGGCGCGGCCCACGTCCTCCATGGCTTCCACCTTTTCACATTGGACGATGAGGAAACCATCCGCGATGAGGGTGCCGAGACCGAGCGAGACGAGGACCCGGTCGGTGGGAGTCTGCCGGGTGATGGGCCGCTTCAACGCATCGTAAGAAAGCTTGCCGAGACCATCGAGCATCTCGAAGAGTTTGCGAATAGAGGGCGTGGTGAATTGGTTGACGCCGAATTCCTCACGCACATGCTCGTCGCCCAATAGATCGTCAGGCAGGGCGACCTTTTCACCGGGGGCCGGTGGCTTTGGGGGAATGGGGGGCTTCGCTGGCGCCTCCTGGCCGCACAACACGCTGCCCATGCAGCAGAGAGCCACCATGCATCCGGCCAACAAGGCGCGGGCATTCGAAGTTGAAACGGGAGTCATGGGTGATGAATAAAGATACGGCTCATCGTGCAGATTTCCAGCGATTGCAAAACACTCAATGCGTCTAATAGGGAAAACTGCCTTCCGAAATTCGCGTTCGGAGCATCGATTGCTCGCATCGACGGCAAAATAGAAGCGTTCTAGGCGTCCTTTTGCAGGGCCTGCCGCCGCCGCTCTCGGCGCCAGGAGGCTCGGTACTTCTGCGACCACTCGGTGAGCGCCCGCTCGAAGCCCATGTCCCGGCCTTCCTTTTCGCTGGTGACCCATTTGTACTTTTGGATTTCCTCCAATTCCGCCTGGAATTCGGTGAATGGGTCGGAAACGGGGGGATTGGCAGGCATAACCGGGGTGGAACCGGGGGTTGGCGGTTCCGGCTAAAAGCACGGTAAAATCGTGCCGCGGAGCCCTCCCCGCAACTACGATCCCGGGGGAAATTTCCCTGGGAATGAAGAAAGAAAATGACAACAGCCCCACCACTCTCTATCGTCAAGGCTCAACTTTCCCCGTAGCACGGGCCGGAGTAGCTCAGTGGTAGAGCATCGCATTCGTAATGCGAGGGTCGCGGGTTCAAATCCCGCCTTCGGCTCCATTCGGTGTCCGAAATGACCAGCACAACCGCCAAGCTTCGACAGAGCCGCTCCATGCGGCGTCAGGCGCTCTTTAGCGCCATCGCGAAGCTGACGGGGTGCCTGACGTTCATCATCACCGTGGCCTCGGTCTTCTACGTCGCCATTGGCCAGCTTTGGCACAGCCCCGCCATCGCGCCTGCTTACCAGGTACGGAGCACGGTCACCACTGCCGCCCCTGTCACCGCGGCGATTCCAGGCACCGTTGCCGACGTGGAAAGCAAACGCGCCGTCATCGAGTCTGCCGCGCAGCGTTTCCTGACCGCAGCCACTGTGGCGGAGAAACTCCCTCTGTGCCGGGATGCTGCCCGGGTGCGCCCGCTGATGGAGGATTACTACCGCCGCCATCCCTCGGGGCTGCCAGCGGTGTGGGATAAACTGGGCTGGATCGTCCCCGTGAAGGAGCCCGGCCACCGTTTTGTCTTCGCTCAGGCCTTTTTGCGGGGCGCCGAGCCGGTGAGCCTGATCGCGGAGGAATTGGCAGACGGCACCTTTGTCATCGATTGGGAAAGCGCCGTCCGCTACAGCGACATCGACTGGCAGGATTTCCTCACGCAGCGGCCTGGGCAGCCGACCCTGTTTCGGGTGATTGCCTCCCGCCCGCCCGCCTCCGTGGCCGCCAGCACTGGGGATGAGGTGCTGGAGCTCAAGCACCCTGCGGAAAAGGGCAGCGTCTACGCCTACTTCAACCGCAACGACCCACGATTCAAACCTCTGCTCGAACAACTGCAATTGCGTGATTGGCAGGACGTGCCTTTGACGCTTAAACTCTGTTATCCCGGTCCCACAGCCGATGCCAAAGCCGTGCGGATTGCCGGGATCGACGGCCAGGGTTGGTTGATTCTGCAAAACACGAGGAGCTAAATACAAGTGAGCAAAACCAAACCATCCCCAGCCAAGGCTGCCCCGAAAAAGGCCGCCAAAACTCCCCCCAAAAAGGCCAGCGCCGCTCACGGGAAGGTCCCTGCGAAGACCGTGAAGAAAACCCCACCCACGCCCGCTCCCAAGAAGGCCGTCGCTGCCGGCAAACCAGCGCCAAAAGCCAAGCCACCGGCCAAAAAAGCCGCCGCGCCTGCCAAAAAGGCCACTCCTTCGAAGGTAGCCAAGCCTGTGGCAAAGCCCGCCGCCAAGCCGGTGACACCCGCGCCAAAGAAGGTCGCGCCGCCACCGCCTCCCGTAGCCAGAGCTCCCGGCGCGCCCGCCAGCAAACCGGCCCCCGTCGCGAAGGTGCCTGCGCCTGAACCTGCGAAGCCCACGCTTCCCGCCAAAGGCAGCGCCAAGGCCCTGGCCGCCGCTGCGGCCGCCGCCGTTGCCGCCGCCCTAGCCGCGCCCCCCACGGCGCCGCGGATTCCCACCCTTTCCAAAACGGTCCCGACCGCCACCAAGTCCGGCGCCATCTATTACGACTCCCACATGCACACCCCTTTGTGCAAACACGCCTGGGGAGAGCCGGAAGAGTACGCTGCGCAGGGCATCAAAGCGGGGCTCAAAGGCATCATTTTCACCTGCCACTGCCCGATGCCGGAAGGCTTTTGGCCCACCGTACGCATGTCGAATTCGGAGTTCGATACCTACCTCGCCCTCGTCAAGCGCGCCGCCGATGCCTACAAGGGCAAACTCGACGTCCGTCTCGGGTTGGAGAGTGAGTACTTTCCGGGCATGGAAAAGTGGATAGAAGCCCTGCACCAGCGCGCCGACTTCGATTATATCCTCGGCGCCGTCCACTGGCAGTCCAAGGAATACCTCGGCAAGTACGAGAACGGCACCATCGAGAGCTTCCGCCGCACCTACTTCGAGCACCTCGCCGCCTCCGCCGAAACCGGCCTCTATGACTGTCTGGCGCATCCGGACCTGGTGAAGAACTACCATCCCGATTCCTGGTGCTTCGCCATCGTCAAGAACACCACCGCCGGCGCGCTCGACCGCATCGCCAAGACCGGAGTCGCCATGGAATTGAACACCTCCGGCCTGAACAAGAGCTACTCAGAGATGAACCCGGGCAATGAAATGCTGCGCATGATGGCCGAACGCAAAATCCCCATCGTCCTCGGCTCCGATGCCCACCGCGCCCCGCGCGTTGGCGAACATTTCGTCACCGCCCTGA
>JAXMIV010000700.1:0-3640 GCA_034377045.1 Prosthecobacter sp.
TGCTTGAGCAGCGCATTCCAAAGCTTGTCGCGCATGACCGTGTTCACGACGTGATCAGGTTTGTGATGCGTGGGGCACACGCCCGTGACTCGAGTGAGCGCGAGCAAGGCTTCGAGTTGCGCGGTGGCGTTGGTTTCCGCGAGAGCCTTGGCTTCCCATTCGGCGACGGGCTGATGCTCCAGAGCGGTGCGCGCCGCGGCGCGGATGAAGCGATCCTTGTGGCTAAGGTGCGGCCAGGCAGTTTCGACGGCTTTGGGGTCTTGCTTGCCGTGAAAGGCCGAGAGTTGCAGGCGCAAATCGCGCACGGGCGTGGTTTGCGGCTTGCCAACAACCGCATCGGTGGACTCGCTGCCCGCGTAGGTCACGCGATACAAACCCGACTGCACGCGGCGTCCGCCGATGGTGAAGTACATGGCGCCGTCTTTCCCGATGATGGCATCAGAGACAGGCAGGGGACCACCGGTGACGAACTCTTCCTTGGTGGCGGTGTAGCTCGCGCCTTCGGGCTTCAGATGCACGGCGTAGATTTTCCCCCAGCTCCAGTCGAGGACATAGAAGGCCTCCTGGTACTTCGCGGGGAACTTCGCGCCATAACCAAAAGTAGTACCGGTAGGCGAACCAGGGCCGATGTTCAGCGTGGCGGGCAGGTTGTCGAAGTAGAATTCGGGATACTTCCCTGCGCCATTGCGCCAGCCGAACTCCGCGCCGCTAACGACGTGATTGACGCGAGTGGGGCGATACCACGACGTGTTGAAGTCATACTCCATGTCGGCGTCGTAAACGAAAAGCTCACCGTCGCGATTCACGCCGCCGTCGAAGATGTTGCGGAAGCCGCTCGCGAAGATCTCGAACTGCTTTCCATCCGGCGAGACGCGGTAAACGATGCCGCCCGGCGCCATGACGTGGCGATTGTGGCCGCGACCGTCAGGCATGCGCGGCAGGAGATGATCGTCGCCCCAGAGCTTTGGCACAGGCGATGTGGCGGCCGTTTCAGTGAGGATGGCATTGTTGCCGCAGATCAGGTAAAGGCCTTTGCCATCAGGAGTCAGCACCACGGCATGGACGCCATGATCGCCTTTGGAATCGATGCCGCGCAGCAGTTCCACTTTGTCGAGTTGATCATCGCCGTTGCTGTCTGTGATGCGATACAAGCCGCTCTGAATCTTCTGTTCATAATCATTCACACCGACGTAAAGCGCACCAAAGGCAAACAGCATGCCGTTGACCGCGCGAATGTCCGTCGGCACCTTCTGCACATCCCGCGGATTGAGTATCTGCCCTGCGGCGGGAGGAGTGAAGCGGTAGAGGCCACCGTATTGGTCGCTGGCGTAGACGCGGCCTTTGTCGTCGGTGCACAGGTTCACCCACGATCCCTGGTCGCCGCCGGGCACCGAATAGAGCAGTTCCACTTTGAAGTCCTTCGGCGCCTTGATGCGTTCCACGGGCGTGGCTTTGTTCTCGCCAATGGCGGGGCCAACGGCGTCCGGGCGTTTAGCTTTGGCCCTGCCCGCCCTCTTGTCTTTCGGTTTCGCCTCGGGTTTCGGGGGTGCTGGCACCGGCGCGGGAGGCTGAGCCTTCTTGCCTTTCCCTTTGGGTTTCGCCTCAATGATCTGCGCATCACTCGGAATCGCCGACTTCTCAAACGACACCACGGCGCCTTCGGGCAGCTCCTTGAGCATCACATCCTTGATCTGCACCTTCATCGCCGGTCCGCGATGGATCTGAAACGCCAGCAACCCTTCCAACGCGCGCGCTTTCTCGTCGAAATCGAGAAGGTCGATGGTGACCTGACCGTCAATCTTGTGGATGAGGTGATTCCCCTGCGCGATGATTGTGTATTCATGCCATTCGGCGATGTCCACCTTGACCGGCTCGTGCTCGGAGGCCAGCCAGCGCTTGCCCTCGGGATCAATCACCACGCCCTGCCCATTTTGCACGATGATCCCGCGCGCCCGCTCCTCATAGACCATCGCGTTATTTGGCGCCGCCGGATGAATGTCGCACTGGTAGCCGCCGATGGACCACCTGCCATTCTCCGCCAGTTCCTTGCTGCGATACTGAATGCCCGTGTTGTTTCCGGCCTGCTTGATCTTCGCGCGCAGTTCGAAGTTCTTCACCACGCCTCCGCGCCAGATCAGAAACTGATTGTAGCTGAGCTGCTCCGGCCCCATCGTCTTGCCCGTGATACACCCGTCCTCCACCGACCAAAGCTCCGGATTGCCATCCCAGCCCCCGAGGTCTTTGCCGTTGAACAGCGGACGGAAACCGTCCTGAGCGAATGACCATTGACCGATGCCGAAGGATGATAGGAGCAGGGCGAAGAACAGTTTTTTCATGGTTAGGGGACGGTGACTGAAACAGTTGCGTGAGTAAAACGGCAGGCTTCGCCGAAACAAGCAGCAAAATGCCTGTCGGACCACCGCCTGTGACGGCAAATGTTCCACCTACACCGCCTGAAGCTCCCTTTTCGTCTCCAGCTTGGCGCCAATTTCCTTCAGGCACCGGTGCAGGTGGGCAAATTCGATCGGCTTGGTGATGTGATGTTCGAAGCCCGCCGAAAGGCTGCGGTCGATGTCCTCGTCCATGCCGAATCCACTCAGGGCGATTCCATAGATCTCTCCATTGGCGCTCCGGCCTTTCAGGTCCTGGAACAACTCCACTCCATTGCCGTCCGGCAAGCCAATATCGGTGACCAAAACGTCAAAGCTGAAATGCTTCGCCACCTCCATGGCCGCGGCGATGCTGCCAGCCATTTCAACCTTGTAGTTACGCCGGATCAGCAGGCGTTGCAGCGTGTCCGCTGTGTCCTGGTGATCCTCCACCAACAGCACGCGCAGCGGCGTCGCCTCCGGAGGATCGACCTGCGGAAGATCGAGAGCGGCGGGAACGGTTGCCGCGCTGTTGACCGGCAGGCTGACGACGAAGGTCGAACCACGGCTGCTGCCGCCGCTGCGAGCCGCCACGGTACCGCCATGAAGTTCCGTCAGCGCTTTGCAGATCGCCAGGCCCAGGCCCAATCCGCCGCTCGACTTCGAAGCCTGCTCAAAGGCATCAAAGATGCGGGGCAGTTTTTCCGGGGGAATGCCGGCGCCGGTGTCGGCAACTTCGACCTCGATGTGGTTGCCCTCCGGCGTTGTGCGCGTCACCACATTGATCTCACCACCTGCCGATGTGAACTTGAGAGCATTGTTGATCAGGTTCCAAAAGATCTGCTGAAGGCGGGCGGGGTCGGCCAGCAAGACTCGTTTTTCCGCCCCCAAATCCGTGGTCATCACCAACTTGCGCGCCCTGACTTCGGGCGCACAGATTTGCAGGGCATTGCGCAGGAGATCATGCGCATCAACCCATTGCATCTGCAGCTCCAGCTTGCCGTTGCGGATGCGCGCCACATCCAGGAGGTCATCAATGAGGCGCGCCTCCAATTGGACATTTCGGCTGATCACTTCCAGGTCCTGCCGCATGGAGGGCGGGCAATTGGGGTCCTCGTTCAACAGGGCCACACTGTGCAACACGGGCGACAGCGGCGTGCGCAATTCATGCGACAGCATGGCCAGGAATCGATCCTTGGCCGCGTTGGCCGCTTCCGCCTCCGCCTGGGCGCGCAGCGCCTCTTCGGTTCGCTTCCTTTCGGTGATGTCGA
>JAXMIV010000701.1:0-2775 GCA_034377045.1 Prosthecobacter sp.
TGAACCCTTCGCACTGAGCACTGAGCACTGAGCACTGAGAACTGAGAACTGAGAACTGAGCGCTTGGGTTCTTTACACAGGCAAGGTCGTCCCCGGCACCGCCACCGGATACCACCCATCCGCATCCGGTATCACGGGCGGTTCGGTATCCCACGTGAGATTGTCGGGCACCAGCACGTCTTTGGAGTTCAGCGCTTGATCCCAGGTGATCACTTGGCCGGTGTAGGTAGCCATGCGGCCCATGACTCCCATCAGGGTACTGTGAGCAGCGTAGTCCGCATCGATGCGAACCTTGCCCGTGCGGATATTTTCAAAGAAGGTGTCGTGCTCGAGTTGATAGGCATCCTCCTTGATGCGGCTGCGTTTGCCGCCGGGTGGCTGGCCGTTGATGAGGAATCGCCCGCCGTTGTCGAGGCTGGCCATGCCCTTGGTGCCGTGAAAATGTTCGCTCACGGTGCGCGCACATTTGCCGCCGATTTGGCAACATTGACTGAGAACGCGCATGCCGTTCTCATACTCAAATTCGACCGTGTGATGATCGAAGATGGTGCCGTTCTCGCGCGCCTTGCGCACCTGCCTGCCTCCCTGGCCAACGGCTCGCATAGGCATCACACCCTGCATCACCCAGTTCGCGACATCGAGGTTATGGCAATGTTGCTCTAGAATGTGATCACCGGACATCCAGGTGAAAAAGTACCAGTTCCGGATTTGGTAATGCAGTTCACTTTCGCCCGCTTCACGCGGGAATCCGGGACGCGAAGTGCCGTTCCAGTAGACGCGGCCATGGATCAGATCGCCAATCTCACCGGCGTGGATGCGGCCGATCATGTCCGCATAGCTGGGGGAGTAGCGCCGCTGAAAGCCGACGCAGACATTGAGGTTTTTCTTCTTCGCCTCTTCCGCCGAGGCCAGCACGCGGCGTACACCCGCGGCATCCGTGGCCACGGGTTTCTCCATGAAGACATGCTTTCCCGCCTTGATCGCCTGCTCAAACAAGAATGGCCGCGGTCCCGGCGGCGTGGTGATCAGCACCACATCAGCGAGTTCAAACGCCTTCTTGTAGTCTTCGAATTGGGTGAAGACCTGATCCGGCGGTACCGCCACCTGGCTTTCGTGTTTGGTCTTTAGAATGTCCAGCGCCGCCTGTGCTTTGCCTTCCAGCGGATCCACCAAGGCCACGAGCTTGATCATTGAGCCTGCCGTCAACGCCTGATTACAGGCGCCAGTGCCGCGGCCGCCACAGCCGATGAGGGCAATCTTGATCTCGTTGTCCGCCGGCGCGGCAAAGGCGTGGGTAGCGGCGGAAATCGCCGCAACAGAGGTGGAGGAAAGGAAGGTGCGGCGGGTGGTCATGGATATTTGGGTTAAGCGTACGCGGCCTGTAGAGCGGGATCGCGTTCGGTATGGGCGCCACGGAACACTAAAAGAAAGCCTAACCGCGATTGCTCACTCTTATTGGGAGCGCTGTGATGAATCGTCTGGCAGTGATGAATCAACGCATCGCCCCGCTCAAGAGTGCCGCAAAACTGTTCCTCCAAGGGCGTGGTGGGTGGCTCAGCCAGACCCATGGAGTTACCGGCCACGCCCGACTTGCGCGAAGGCAGCATGCGGTGCTGTGATCCCTTGACGTAATAAACCGGGCCGTTTTCAAGCGTCGCCGCATCCATGGCGATCCAGACGGTCAAGACATCCGGCGGTGTGCGGCAGAAGTAGGCGTTGTCCTGGTGATGCGGCACGCCGGACCCGACACGCGCCTGCTTGTTGAAGGTCTCAATGGCGATGAGCACCGGCTCGCCATGCACCAGCGGTCCGAGCAGTTCAAGCAAACGCGGCTGCGTGGCCAGAGCCACAAAACGCGGATCATGCTGCTCGATGCGCCAAAGATTGCGCACGGTGACGCCATCGGCCTCCAGCGTGTAGTCGCCTTTCGGAATTGAGGACAGCTTCGTGGCGATGTAGTCGTCGAGGAGCCGTCTCGTCTCAGCGACTTGGTCAGAGCTGAAGAGTCCGCGTACTCGCACGACGCCGTCGCGCTCGTAATCCTGGACGATTTGTTCGATGGAGTTCATGGCTGGAATTGAATGGTGGTGGTGACCATGGCACCGCGCTCGTCGGTGAGGGACATGAACCAAGTGTTCGCCTCCACGGGCGGTTTGGGCGCGGTGATGATGCCGTCGCTGATCTGAGCAGGGCTGCTCTTCCAGGCGCGGCCGGAACGCAGGCCCGTATCGGTGGTGTAGTGCAGTTCGGCGGCCTTGATGGGCACGGCACTTCGAAAGGACACTCTGACCTGATCACCCTTGATCTCCGGTTTCGCCGGCAAAGGCAAAGGCTTGCCCGCACGGCAAAAGGAATCGATGAAGAGACCAATTTCTTGAGGTGCCCAACCTGGCGGGTGGCCGTGCAGCATCTTGACCGCAATGCGCATCTGCTTGGAATTGCCCGGCACGCGATCGAAGCTCTTTTGATAACTGTCGAGCGTGTAGTGAACATCGTTGGTACCATTCACAAAAAGGATCGGAATGTGGCAACGCGGCAGCAGACTGGAAGGATCGTATTCCCGAATCCACGTGTCACGGCGGTCACCGAGCTTTTCGATTGAAGGTCTTTGCACGGACTCGCCTTCAAAGAGGAAGCCGCAGCCATAGACGGGCACCGCGGCCTTGAAGCGATCATCCAGGGAAGCGACCAAGCAGGTGGTGTAGCCACCCCAACTGATGCCCGTCACCGCTGTATGCTCCGCATCCACCTCCGGGAAACTGCGCAGCAGCGAGT
>JAXMIV010000702.1:0-8453 GCA_034377045.1 Prosthecobacter sp.
CTGCTTTGACCAGCATTGTCCGTGGGGCAGTTGTACAAGACCGCGATTTTCTCCCCATTCCTCACCGACATTAACGGCCTCTGGTTCATGGGCCAATCCCTTGGCGAGGGCTCCGAATCCCTGCCCGTGGTGACTCCCACCGACACTGGTTGGGGCAATTACGCTTTCAAGCGCGGCGTGCGCACATGGGCGCAAGGCGATCACAGCACTGACCCGGAAGGGCGGTCAAAAAGCGATTTCACCTTCGTCTCGCTGACCGCCGCGGCCAATGGCGGCTTGGGCGAAACCATTGCTAATGGGGTCGCCGATCATCTGAAAGCCGCCTTCGTCCGCTCCACGACGGCGCCAGCACGGCCCGCACCCCCTCATTTTCTCGTGGCCTATGCGGGACAGGGCGGACGCACCATCGAAGAGCTTTCCATTGCCGACGAATCCACCGACCCTCGCACGCCAACCGTCAAGCAAGGCGGCGGCGGTTTCTACAAGACCAGTCTCGATGATGCGCGCCGCGCCGCGCAACAAGCCAAAGCCCAACGCCAGGATTTTTTCATCGCCGCTCTCCTCTGGATGCAGGGGGAGGCCAACGGCGGCCCTACGGGCGGCATCGTACCGAGCCGGTGGAAATCAGAGATTCCACCTCCTGAAGGGCAGCATTGGTATCGCGACCGCTTGCTTGCCTATCGCAAACAATGGTCCACCGATCTGATCGCCATCACGGAACAAAAGGGCGAGATCCCGATGTTTACTTATCAAACATTAGGCCCGGCCGCGGACGCTCAACTCATGGCGGCGGACACAGACCCCTTTCTTTACCTTGTCGGGCCCCACTATGCGGTGGCCAGTGCTCTCAATAGCCGCACCACGCTGGGACGCTATGGCGCCGCGATCCACCTCTCAGCCGATGGCCAGCGCTGGTTGGGCGAGCAGTTCGCGAAAGTGATCCGCCGGGCCTTGGCGGAGCGCGAGGACTGGCAGCCGTTGCGGCCGCGCAAAGCCTGGATTGATGCCTCACGCACCAGCGTCCTGGTCGACTTTGCCGTTCCGCGCCCCCCTTTGGTGATTGATGATGAGTTTCTTCCGCTGCAACAAAGCGCCTTGGGCAAGGAGTTCTCGACGCTGTGCGGTTTCCGAGTTCGCAATCCGGCCGGCGCCGTGCCACCGATGACGGCCGTTGAAGTCGAATCTCCCACCAGCGTGCGCATCAAACTGGCATCCCCATTAAGCCAAGGTGTTGGTTATACCCTGAGCTATGGCTCACCCTTCGCCGGCGTCTTGGGATTGATCTCCACGATTCGCCCCGGTCCCATGAGTGCAGACCAGGCGACGACTGAACTCCTCGTCAAAGATATCGCCGCCACTCGCTTGAAGTTGTTGGTTGATGAAGGCGCCTTTTACGTCATGAACACGGAGCCCGGCGCCGCTCTCGCTCAGGCAACCATTCGTCATACCCACGAGGAAAGTGGCTTCACCGTCCTTCGCTTTGAGAATCGGGAACTCCGCAACAGCGTACCCTTTGCCGCAGGTCAAACCCTCAGCGCCCTGCGCCCGTTCAGTTACGGCAATGTGCGCGACTCGGATTCGGAACCCGCCATCTATCCTTTCGCCGATGCGACCTATGGCAACCGCGCTGGCCGGCCGTATCCTCTTTGGAACTGGTGCGTTCTCTTCAACGATCTCGCCATCGCAGAGGCACCTTAATACTGCACCACCTGCGCCATGAAACGGTCGTAGACTGAGCCTTTCCCGCACCACAGGTAGTTCATGCCGTTGGCACCTTTGGCGCGGGTGAAATAGGGGGACAGATTGCCGCTTCGATACTCGCGCCGCATGGCGTCGATGTACATCCGTTTTGAAGCATACGGCACATAGCCGCGGGCTGTCAGAAGATCATAGATCTGCTGATGCGTCCCATGCGCCATCTCCACAAAGAAGCAGTCGATCTTCTCCGGATTTACCCAGTCTCCCAAGCCTTCGAGAACCTCGCAATCATGCCCTTCCGCGTCGATCTTCATGAGATGCACATGCCCTATCTTTTCCTGGGCGAACAGATCGTCCAGCCTTTGCCGCTTCACCGTGATGAATTCACGCTGCTGGCCTGGCGTCTCCTCCAGTGAATGCGTCCCATCATTGCGGCCCGGATTGAGGTAAAATCTCGCCTCCCCATTCGTGTTTGATCCCGCCACCTCATGCACGCTGCCCTGGTCCCGGTAAAAATTCAGGGCCACTTGCTGCCGACATGTTTCGGCTAGGCGCGGATGCGGCTCGATGAAATGCACCCGCGCCGCGCGATGATGCATCGCCAGCATGCCAAACAAGCCAAAGTTTGCCCCGCAGTCCACCATCGTTCCAGACACCGGCAGCAAATTGCGAATCACCCACTGAAGCTGCGGTTCCTCCTCCTCGTAGTACCAAAACACAAAGTTCTGCCGGTCGATCTCCATGTTGAGCCGCAATTTCAGCCCGCGCACAATCTCGATGTCCTGCACCGGATCGAGAAATCGGTTCAGCACGCGCCTGAACTTGCTCCTCATAGTTTTCGTCCGTTCAAATCCGTAGTTACGGATGAAATTGCGGGCAAAACGTGGGCTAATCATACGCGAGGGTTACCTGCATTCGGTGGCATGTCAATTCGCCGCACCCGCGAGCAAACGATCCACTTTCTCCAAAACCTGTTCTGGGGTAATGGCCGCCATGCACGGAAAAATGCGGGACTTGTCGCAGACAAAATCGCGCGTCAGTTTGCAGGAACACGGCCCCAACACCAGTTCATGCCGCGTCTGCCACGGTCCCCAACTCCACTCAGACGATGGGCCAAACAACGCCACCGTCGGTGTCTGTGCCGCGGCCGCAAGGTGCATCGCCACGGTATCCACCCCACAGAACAAGCGTGCCTCGCGATACAGCGCCGCCAGCTCCCTCAGGGTTGCCTGCCCGCGCACCGCCTCATGTGAATGTTTCGCCAAGGCGAGAATGCCGTCGATCTGCTCCTGCTCTTGCTGACCCGGCCCGCAGGTAAACACCACCCGCAAACCATGCCGCTCCGCGATTTGATCCGCGACCTGTGCCCAGCCCTCCGGCAGCCACTGTTTATAAGCCCATCGGCTGATCGGATGAATCATCGCATAGGGCCGTTCATCACGCAGAAATTCAAACTTCTCCGCCAGCGCCTTTCGGGGGAGATCATCCGTGTGCACCACCATGGGTCCGGGCTCGGCCTCGATCTGCAACGCGTCCGTCACCAGCCGAAAATCCTTCAGCACCCGGTGCTGCAATCGCCAATTGAACTTCGAAATGAAATTGTACGGCCGTGCATTGCGCAGTTCACCATAGGCGTCCGTGGCCGCCCGCATCCGGGCTCCTGCTAGCCGCATGTACAGTCCCGCCCGGTCGGAACCGTTGAAATCAAATGCCCAGTCATAGCGCTGCCCCACTGTGCCTGCCAGCAGCCGAAACAAATCGCCCCACGCCTCGCGGGCATCGCGCTGATTCTTCTCCGGACGCGGCAGCAGAAACAGCCTGTCCAGGTCTGGATTCTTCTCCAGCACCCCTTCCGTGCCGCGCCGCACCGCGACATCGATCTGCGCCTGTGGAAAACGCTTCCGCAACAGACGCAAGGTGGGCGTCATCAATAGCGCATCGCCAATATGCCCGGCTTTAAACAGCAAAAACTTCACCGTACCGTGCCCTCCGACTTCGTCGCCTCCTGCACGCGTGCGCGCGCCCAACTGACATCCGAGGGCCGGATCGTCTTCTCATAGACGAACCTCTTCGTCGCATAGTTCTTCGGCAGAATTCGCCGCTTCAGCCACAAAAAAGGATCGAAGTTATAAGCCAAATCAAACCGCTGCAGCAGCTTCATCTTCGCCGCCTTGCGCCGATCCGTGAACGTGAAGTCCCGCTTCACCGGCCCCTTCGCATGGATCGCAGCCGCCAGTTTTTCCGCCAGTCTCTCAGTCGCGCGCCCATCCGGACTCGAGCACCACTTCGCGAGGTGCCGATTCCGGCCTTCCCGCATGGCCGCCTGCTCCGGATTCCGCAACTGCTCACTCACCGTTTCCACAACCGTGGCCGGATCATCGCAGAGCACATTCAGATTGGCTTGGTCCTCATGGAAAAACACCGGATGCCGCTCGAACACCAACTCCACGGCCGGCTTGCCAGCGATCCACGCTTCCATCGCCGTGGTGCAGGTCTCACAGGAAATTTCCAGGTCACTGCTCAGGATCAGTTCGGTGATGTTGCTCGTGTGATCCACGGTCACGCGCTCCCGTACCGGCGTTTCCCACGCCGCCATCCGCTCCAGATAAAAGCCCGGCACCTCGCGCGGATGCGGTCTCAGGATGATGTCAAACTTCCCACTCGCCGCCAACGCCTTCAGAAACTCCATCAGCTTCTCCCGAAAGCGCACGTGGTAGTTGATGAGGTACTTGTAGTCATCATACATCGGCACCCGCCGGAACGGCGCGAAGAACTGCGCCGCATCGTTGTCAGCCAAGCCCTGATAACGCGCCATCGCCAGATTCGTGCAAAGCACCAGACGCGGGCGCGCGCCGGGCGCCTTTGGCTGCACATTTAGAATTCGCTTCCAGGGTTCCAGGTAAAAATCAAACCGCGGCACTCCGCACACCTCGATCCGCGTGTCCGGCCCGCCCGGCCCCTCCTCGCGCAGTGCCCGCTGATGCGTCTCGTTCCAACAAAAGTAAAAGTCCATGTGCGAACCCTTGTGGAACCGCCCTGAATTGTACCGCAGAACCTCTTCGTGATAAAGAATGCCTTCGTTCGGCAGCACCGCCGTCAGTACATTCAATTCCTTCAGCCGCCGCGAGAACTTCACCAGGTGGCTTGAGTTGATGTGATTGAACAGGATCAGGTCGGGCGCGTGCGCCGCCAGACAACTGTGATAGCACTCCAGCGATTCCAAATGGGTCCGCACCCCCCGCGCTTCCAAATGATGCGCCAGCAGCGCCGACCCCATCAGGTCGCGGTTTCGATGATCGACGAGAAGGACAGCACTGCGTTCAGACATGAGGCAAATTTTCCGTAAAGTATAAATCCAGCAAAGGCGATGTCTTCTCCAGCACGCGGGCGGACGGAGTCGATCCGACGACCGTCGTCCCGTCCGTGATCGTCTCCTCGATCAATTGGCTGCCGGCGCCCACGCACACCCGCGATCCGATCTGGCAATCTCCGAGCACCGAGCTGTTCGCGCACAGCACCACCTTCTCCCCCAACGTCGGGTACCGGCCGTCCTTGTTGCCCACCGTACAGCCCTGGGCCACCACCAGGCCGTTCCCATACCGTGCCCGCCCCAGCACCGTTCCCACCGCGTGGGCAAACCAGAACACTGCCGGCAGTTCCACCTCATAAAAAACCTCAATCCCGTGCAGCGCCTTGTTTAAAAGATAGCTCTTCACCGCAATGTCGCCGCTCCCCGCACCGGCCCGAAACGCCTCATTTCCCAGCAGATACAGGAACATCGAATACTGATCCGCATTCAAGTGATCGAACCGCAATACCCCCTCCCGGCGGAAATAAGGTCCGCGCAGCCCGCTAAAGCACACCTTCAACCGCCCCAGCACTCCCGGTAAAAGCAGCGCCACATCCGGCGCCTTCACCGGATGGTCATCCGGAAAAAACACATTCATCTGCGCCGCCGCGTAGGCTGCCAGTTGTGGGGTAAAAAGACTCTGCTCCATGCTAAAGATACCGCGCCGGCCCGCCAACTCGCAGACCCCAATAGCGCCACCCCTACTTGGCCGCAAACAACCCGCCTTTCAACCCCCAACCTGCCTCCCATCCACCATCCGCTTCAGAAGCGATTTCTCAATGACATGAATGCCACTTCCACTTCGCCTCTCAAAGAACTCGACCTCGCCATCGCCAACCTGGATTTCCCCGGCCAGGAGCAGGAATTGCTGGCCCTGCTTCGCGACCTCCCAGGCGTCCGCACCGTCCATATCCAAGAGCAGGGGGCGCTCCTGCAGTACAACCCTGCTGGGACTAGCAAAGACCAAATCATTGCCAGGCTTCGCCAAGCTGGCTACCGCGCCACCGTTTTCCAAGACTCCGCAACCGGCGAGACCGGAAAAGTCGATTTCTGACTCCACTTCAAAGGCACACGAAACCCCGCGATCTACAGTATATGACTGATTTTGTAGCTTATAAGTCCATTATTGAAGTTTCATAACTTTGCATTGGTCTCCCACCGCTTCTCAATCACTTCTTTTTGCTCGCTCCGGTCATCGGCACAAACCGAACCGGCAAAATGGCCCGCTGTTTCATCCCGGTTGATGTCTTGTCTAAAACATAGAGCATCTGTTCCTCCGCTCCCACCGGAATGATCATTCTTCCGCCCTCCTTCAATTGCCCGACCAGGGGCTGCGGTATCGCCTCTGGCGCACAGGTGACGATGATCGCATCAAAAGGCGCCGCCTCAGGCCAGCCTTTGTAGCCGTCCCCCACCCGGACATGCACATTCCCGTAACCCAGCCGTTTCAGCGTCGCCTGCGCTTGGCGGCCAAGCGGCTCCACGATCTCAATCGTGTACACCTCTTTCACCAGACTCGCCAACACCGCCGCCTGATACCCGCTGCCCGTGCCGATTTCCAGCACCCGCTCGTCCGGCTTCAGCCTCAGTTGCTCGGTCATGAAGGCGACGATGTAGGGCTGCGAGATCGTCTGTCCGTAACCGATCGGCAGTGGCCTGTCCTCATAGGCCTGCGCCCGCACCGCCTGCGGCACGAACTCGTGCCGCGGCACCTGCCGCATCGTCTCCAGCACCCGCTTGTCCGCGATCAGGCGCCCAGGCGACGCCAATTGTTCCGCGACCATCCGCTCCCGCAGCCGCCGCCACCCATCCTCGTCCGCCCCCTCCCGCTGACCGCTGGACACCCCTACGGCCAACAGCATCAGGGCGATGCAGCGGCCGATCTCGGTTTGGAACCCTGGAATTCTCCGAAAGTTAGGCATGGCGCTCAATGCAACTGGTGCAGGATGTAAAACGCTTGCGCCACCGCCCTTGGCCTTGCCTCCGTCAATGACCCGTTGATCTTTTCACAAAATCTCTGTTCATCTGGCGAATCCGTTCAATTCTCTTCGCTCCGCGCCAGCCGAACGCAGGAACAATCCTTCAGCCATGACCACCCCTTATCACGTCGTCCCCGCTCAAGCCCACAATGATCTAGTCCGCGCTGCCTACCTCCACCGCGGCTACACCGCAGCAGAGGCCGAGGACGCCGCCCGTTTCTGCGAGATGGCCTCGTCCCACGGCATCCGCACTCACAATGCGATTAAAGCCCTGCACCTGGACCATCTCTTTGGCAGCGCCACCGGCGGCTGCAAACCCGGGGCCGACATCCGAGTCATCAGGAAGACGTTCGCCGCTAGCGAGGTCTGGGACGCCCAGCTCAAGCTCGGCCAAAGCGTCGCCTTCCGCGCCATGGAGCGCTGCATGGAAATGGCCGACCAATACGGCATCGGCCAGGTCAGCGTCGACAATGCCTTCCATTACCTTTGGGGTGGCGGCTACGTCATGGATGCTGCCAAGAAGGGCTACATCGCCTACACCAACTGCACCTCCACCCTCGGTGAGGTCGTCCCCTTTGGCGGCAAGTTCCCCGTGCTCGGCACCAACCCCCATTCCTGGGGCCTGCCAACGCAGGACGCCTGCGGTTTCCCCATCGTCATCGACTGGGCCACCAGCACCGTGGCCATGGGCCGGGTACAGCAACTCAAGCGCGAGGGCAAACCCCTGCCCCCTGGGGCCGCTGTCGACGCCGCAGGCAACCCCACCACCGATGCCAATGCCGCCCAATGGCTGCTGCCCTTTGGCGCCCACAAAGGCTACAGCCTGTCCCTGCTCATCGAGGTCATGGGCGCGATGATCGGCGGCTCCCTGCCCACCCTGCGTGGTGGTGGCGCCCATCCGGACATCAAAGGCCAGCCAATGCCCGCCGGCGAGAAGCGCACCAGTTCCTTCTATTTCCAGGTCATCCACCCGGATGCCATCAGCTCCGGCCTCTTCGCCCAGGGCCGCAGCTTTGCCGAAAACGTCAAAGCCGTTATTGATGACATCCTCGGCCATGGCAATGAAGGCGCCATGCTGCCCGGCCAGCCCGAGGCGCAAAACGCCGCCCACACGGCCAAAGCCGGCGGCCTGCTCTTCACCACGGCGGAAGTTGAGGCCCTCAATGAGATCGCCGATGAAACCGGCAAACCGCGATTCGACCTGGCCCAATTGCGCAACTACGATGCCTAAAGCGCCCCGTTCATGCCTGCTCCCGAAGATCTAAAGTCCATCCCCCGCCACATTGCCATCATCATGGATGGCAACGGCCGCTGGGCCAGGGAGCGCGGCCTGCCGCGGACCGAAGGTCACCGCGCCGGCGCCGAGACCGTCCGCCGCGTCACCGAAGCCTGCGGCGAGGCCGGGGTCGAGTTCCTGACTCTCTACG
>JAXMIV010000703.1:0-2870 GCA_034377045.1 Prosthecobacter sp.
AACGCAACGAAGGCGGTGTGCGCAAGGCGGAGGGGCTGGAGCAGGTCAAGGGCGTGATCTCGGGTGAGAACCCAGGCACCTTTGTGGTTAGGCATCGCGGCAGCGCCTTTCAGGTCGATCTGCTGGAAGGGCAGAAGACAGGGCTTTATTTGGATCAGTTGGAGAACTACCAGCGTGTGGGCGGGCTTGCCAAGGATCGCCGCGTGCTTGATTGCTTCTCCAACCAGGGCGGCTTTGCTCAGGCTTGTGCGCTGGCTGGCGCCAGTGAAGTCACTGCGGTGGACATCAGCGAATCGGCCACGGGGCAGGCGGTGAAGAATGCCGAAATCTCCGGCGCGACCATGCAGTGCCTGACGGCGAATTGTTTTGATTACCTCAAGCAGGCGGAGGCCGCGGGCAGCACCCATGACCTCATCATTCTTGATCCGCCATCGTTCACAAAGACCAAGTCTTCGGTGAATGATGCGCTGCGTGGGTATAAGGAGATTCACCTGCGCTCGCTGAAGATGCTGCAACCGGGCGGCATCATGGTGACCTTCAGTTGTTCGCATCATGTCAGCACGGGTGAGTTCCATTCGTCGATCACCGATGCCGCGGTGGATGCCCGCAAAATCCTCAAGCGTGTGGCGATCTACAGCCAGCAGCCGGATCACCCGATTTTGGCCACCATTCCAGAGACCGAGTACCTCCGGGGATATGCCTACGAAGTGATGGCTTCCTGGTGAAGCCGCGCCGCCCTTTGCCCGGCATTGGCGCAAATGAAGCACTGGTTTTTCGCCCGACCCGTGCTATCGAAAGCAGTCATGCGTTTCTTTCTGACAACCCTGATGGCGCTCTGTGCGCTCGGCGCCGCCTTTCCCCAGGCGGCCACCTTGCCGCGCCCCAATGATCCGCTGCCGCCGATCATGCTGGAATGGGCCGCGGCGCAGCGCAAGGTGGGGGATATTCAGGTGGGCTTCAAACAGACGCGCACAGTGCCGGCGCTGAAGGCGCCTGTGGTCTCGGAAGGGAAGTTCTGGCGCTTCACCGATGGCGCCTTCCGCTGGCAACTGGGGCAGCCGCCGGTGACGGTACTGGTGCATGATGCCAATGAATTCCGCGTGCAGGAGAAGCCGGGCGCGCCGTGGGTGGCGCTCGATGAAAAGGATGGCCGCTACCGCATGTGGTCGCAGTTTCTCAGCGGGCGTGATGCGTCGCCCGAGGATCTCACCCGCAATTTCACCGTCAAGGTCATCGCCAACGAGAAGGAAGCCGTCACCGTGGGGATGGTGCCGAAGCCGCTGGTGATCCGCCGCTATCTCAAACAGGTACAACTGCAAATCACGCCCGGCTCCATGCGCCTGCGCCAACTCCGCGTGATCCAGGGCGACGGCGCCACGGTCACCATGCAATTCTTTGAGCCGAAGTCCGTGGCCGCCGCCGAGAAGACCCGCCTGCTGGCCCGATGACCTTTCGATGCTTTTAGTTAATCTTTACCTGCCACATGCTTTCCGCGAACGAACTGACTCTCTCTTATGGCAATCAACATCTGTTGGAGGGGGTGACGCTGGCGGTCGAAGAAGGTGAGAAAGTCGGTCTCGTGGGCCGCAACGGCTGTGGCAAGACAAGTCTGCTGAAGATCCTCACCGGCACGGAGAAGGCGGACAGCGGCGAACTCTCGATTCAGCGCGGTCTGCGCATTGGCTACCTGCCGCAGGAGTTTGAACTCGATAATGACGCCACCGTTCTGCAAAACATCCGCGCCGGCGCGGCGGACCTGACGGCGATGATGGAGCGCTACGAAAACGGCGAGGGGAGCGATGCCGAACTGGCGGACTTGCAGCACCACATCGAAGCCGCCGACGGCTGGCATTTGGAGGCACGCATCAAGGCGGCGGTCACCGCGCTCGATGCGCCGCCGCTGGAGGCGATTGTCGGTCCGCTTTCCGGTGGTGAAAAACGCCGTGTCGCCCTGTGCCGCGCTCTGGCTGGGCAGCCGGACCTATTGCTCTTGGATGAGCCGACCAACCATCTCGACGCCGAATCCATTCGCTGGCTCGAAGAGTACCTGCGCGGCTTTCCCGGCGCGGTCATCTTCGTCACGCATGATCGTTATTTCCTCGATGTGATCGCCACGCGCATCCTGGAGATTTCGGATGGCCGTTGCTATTCGCATCCCGGGAACTACACCGCCTACCTCGAGAGCAAGGCCGCGCGCCAACAGATCTCGGAACAGACGGAGCGCCGCCGGCAGCGTTTCCTGCGGACCGAACTCGAATGGGTGCGCGCCGGCGTCAAGGCCCGCACCACCAAGTCACGCAGCCGCCTTGATGCCTTCTACAAAATCGAAGGCCAGGAAGCGCCGCCGGAAGAAAGAGAGATGGATCTTCTTCTGCCGCCACCCGCGCAGATCGGCAACATCGCCGTGGACCTGGAAGATGTCGGCGCCTGTGTCACCGACGAGGACGGCAACGAGCGCTGGCTCTTCCGCCATCTCACCACCTCCTTCAAACCGGGACAATGCACCGGCATCATCGGCCGCAACGGCACCGGCAAGACGACGCTGCTGCGCATTTGTCTCGGCGAACGCGCACCGGATGAAGGCAAGGCGACGATTGGCAAGAAGGCCGCGTTTAACTACATCGACCAAAGCCGCATGCGCCTCACCCCCGGCGCCACTGTGCTCTCCGAAGTGGCGGATCAGGATGAAATCGTCTTCTTCGGCAACCAGCGAATCGGCGCCCGTGGCTATCTCCGGCGTTTTCTCTTTCAAGACGAACGCGCCAACGAACGCGTCGACCTCCTTTCCGGCGGCGAACGCGCGCGCCTCATGCTGGCGAAAGTGTTGAAGCGCGGCGGCAACATCATCGTGCTCGATGAACCGACCAATG
>JAXMIV010000704.1:0-2663 GCA_034377045.1 Prosthecobacter sp.
AGCGCCACCGCGGCCTGCAGGCGGCTGGATTGCCGAGTGATGGGATCGCTGCTGTTGGGATCAGCAAGGTCATCGTGACAGGCAAGCCAGAGGGTGGTGCAGCCACCGGCTGAAATGCCGTAAGCGCCGAAGTGATTGGGATCGAGATGCCACTCGGCCGCCTTGCTGCGCAGGAACTGAACCGCGCGGACGGCATCATGGACTGGGGCGGGCAGAATCGCGATTTTCGTGTAGCGGTAGTTGATGGAGGCGACCGAAATGCCCTGCGCGAGCATCGTCTCCAAAAGTACTTTGGGTATGTCCTCCTTGGCGCCACCGTGCCAGCCACCGCCATGGATAAAGATGAGCAACGGAGCGGGTGCGGTGGTCTTTGCTTGCCACACATCCAGCTTATGACGTTCGTGGGGACCGTAGCTGATGTCCTGATATTGCGCTTCAGGCTGCGCCATGAGGCTGGCAGCGCTGAGGAATAAGAGAGGAATCAGAAGTCTCATGGCTCAGTTCAAGGTAATGGCGAAGAGGTCCGCTTTTTCCAGATGCACCCGCAACTGGTAGCGGCCGGGTGGGAGATCGCTGACCTGTTTGTCTTTCCAGCGGGCCTCATGCTTCAGGTCATCTGTCGTCATCGGCACCGCATCATCCTTCGTGAATCCGTGCAGCCGGTAGCCATCCTCATTCAGGATCTCCAGCCGGACTTTGCCCTTTGCCGCTTCCGCATTCAAAGTGATGCTTTTGACCCCGGTGAGATCCAGCGCACGGAGGGTGACGTTGCCGATGGTGTTGACCAGTTGCGGCTTGCCTTTCTTTTGGCCTTTGACCGGACTGTTGGGATTTGGTCCCACGGCAACGAACCGGTCGCGTGGTGTGATGGCGAGGCCGACACCGCTGTAGTAATCCTTGCCCCCGACGATCTGCCGGTTCAGTCCCACTCCGCCAATAGCGGTACCGCGATAGCCGGCATAATAGAAGCGCATCTCTTTCTCGAGAATCACCGGTGTGCCATTCGTGATGATTGAGCCGGCATCGAACCTCTCCGCGGAACCGCGTGAAATCACCCATTGATTTCCAAAGGTGCGGTCCCAACGAAAACCATCGCGGCTGCTCATGAACTCCGCATCCATGCTGCCCACTCCACGATCCAGAATCTGGTTCAGGGAGAAGTACATGCCATTGTAAAAGAAGACGGGCGAGGTGTGAAACTCCACCTGCGGAGGATCGCGATCATTCGTCGTCAACACCAATTCAGGTTTGCTCCAATGAATGAAGTCCTTGCTCTCCATGCGGCCCATGCTGTGCTTCCAGGCCAGGCCGCCGTCCGGCCCGGGCGTCCACATCTTGCCGTAGGCGGCATAGCATTCGCGCAGTGGATCATAGATCACGTCCATCGCATCCGACATCGCAAGCGGCACCCGCCACGATCTAGCGACGGTGCCATCCTTGCGCGGTTCTTCCACATAGAAACCATCTTCCGCGAAGGGCGGCTGCATTCCCTTTCCTCCAAACGGCGTCTTGGACACCATCCCCCCATGCTTTGTCCAATGGACTCCATCCGGCGAAAACGCCACATGCGTGCCAGACCCACCCGCAGCGTCCGCACCCGGCCCCCAATCGTAATAGACCATCTTGTAACGTCTGGTTGGATCCTTCTCCTTTGCATCCACAAGCACCGAGTTGCAGTAGCGGTCGCCATAGGCGTCCTTGGCGCCGATCAGGACGATGTTGGTGTTTTTCTCTTCGTAGAAGGGGAACAGTCCGAGATCTGGCTTCGTCCACTTCAATCCATCGGTAGACTCAGCATAACAAACAACACATTTGAAGGTCTTGTCCTCCTTCCGCCGTTCCTGGTAAGCCTGATACCAGAGCTGATATTTGCCGGTCTCTGCATTCCGATAAACACTCGTCCAGCCAATCATGCCTTCCCACGTCTTGTCAGGCGCGATGACGGGATTATCGGAATGTTTTTTGAATTCCACCACCCGCTTGATGGTCCCGGGCCGGTAGAGCACATCATCATCATCCGCAAAAACAATGGTTCGTGGCTGGCCTGCGCCGTGAAGGCACGGCGAAATAAGGAAAAGGATGAGAGCGGAAAGCTTTTTCATGGCGCTGCCTATTCGTGAAGTGACCAGTGCGCCTGCCGCAAGACCGCATTGTCGCTGTCTTTGGGCTTCTCGTACCAAACGGTGAGAAAGGAGCCGTCGCTGAGTTCGACCGTGCTTGGGTATCCCAGATCGCCGCTGGCGCCGTCACCGGAGATGATCACGGGCGCGGACCAGGTGCGGCCGGCATCGCGGCTGATGCGGGCCTGATTGCCAATCGGCTTGCGCCGGTGGCCATAGCTCATGAGCAGAGCGCCATCACGCAGCCGCAGCAGATGCGAAGGATAACCCCAGACGCCGATGGGGTGAGGTACGCTCCAGGTTTTGCCGCCGTCTTCGGATTCGGTTTGCAGCGTCTCCTTGGTGTTGACCTTCCCATGATGCCGAATGTGAGCGACAATGCGCCCGTCCTTGGCCTGCACGGCATGCAACTCATGGTAGTCATTCGTCACATCATCTCCCTCGCGCGTCGGAATCTCCGCAAGCCACCGCCACGTGAGACCATCGTCAGTAGACTCGGAGACTCCAATGCGTTTTTTATCCGTCCAGAGTTCCTTGCCGACA
>JAXMIV010000705.1:0-12648 GCA_034377045.1 Prosthecobacter sp.
CCGCTGGCCGGCGCGGCTCCGGTGGAGACGGGGTCCATCACCGTTACCCGTGGCGGCCCGATCAAGCTGGGCACCCTTGTGGTGCCGCTGCAAAAATTGGGCACTGCCAGTGAGGGGACGGACTATGACAGCCTGCCGACCGAACTGACCTTTGCGCCCGGCGTGGGTGAAGTCGTGCTGCCAATCAATCCGAAGGCCAACAGCAGCCGGCGCACGAATGTCACGGCGATTGTCCAAGCCCTCGCCTCAGGAACGGGCGGTTACGTCCTCGGCGCCGCCAGCAGCGGCGGTGTGGTGATCAACCCGGCAGGCATCGCCAACGGCACGGGCCTGACCGGCGAATACTTCAATTCCTCCAGCACCGTGCGGGCCACACAGGCGGCAATTTTTGGCGGCAGCACCGGCGGCCCGCACATGACGCGCACGGACGCGACGATCGACTTCAACGGCATCGCCAGCATCGCCATCGCCAACCCCTGCGTGGTCACCATGGTCGCCCCGCACGGACTGTCCAATGGCGCCTCCGTGACCATCCGGGACGTTTCCGGGGGCTCGTTCAGCCCCACCATCAACGCCACCTTCATCGTCAGCAATGTCACTTCCACGACCTTCACGGTTCCTTCCAATTGCACCGCCGTTCCCTCCTCCCTCCTCACCGCCGCAGCTTCGGGGATCAACGGCTGGGGAGCGACGGGTGGCCCGACGGGCATGTCGCCGGCATCTGCCACCACCGCCTTCTCCGTACGCTGGACCGGGCAAATTCTGCCGCAATACTCCGAGACCTACAATTTTGACATCCGCAGCGATGACAGCGTGCGGCTCTGGATCAATGGCCAACTCATTATTGATAACTGGGTCGCTCAAAGCCTGACGGACGCGGTCAACTCCGTCAACCTGGTTGGCGGCATTCTTTACGACATCAAGATTGAATACTTCAACAACACCAGCAGCACCGCGCCACAGACCCGCCTCTACTGGTGGAGCACCGGGCAGGTGAAACAGATCGTGCCGCAAAACCGCCTCTTCCCGTCCCTGCCCGCGGCGAATAAGACCACGGCGGTGACCTCCACCCTGGCCGCGGTCGGTTACGAAGGCACCCCCTTCAGGTTCAGCGTCACTTCCTCCAACATCGGCACGGGTACCCTGTATTCGCTGGACGCGGCCAGCAGCCCGCTGCCGCCCGGCCTGAGTCTCAATACGGCCACGGGAGTGATCAGCGGCACCCCGACCCAGGCGGGAGTCTACAATATAGCGGTGAATGCGCAAAATGTCGATGCCGGCGCGACCACGGGCAGTTCCATCGTCAACATCACCATCTACCCGACTGGCAGCGTGTCGCGGGAGATCCTGACGGCGACGGGCAACAATGTGTCCGACATCGTCGTCCCGATCAATACCACGGAAGAGAGCCAGATTTCCACCGTGGATGACGACACCGACCACAACACCCGGATTGGCAAGCGCTTGCGCGGGTATCTGGTGCCACCGAAGACCGGCAACTATTACTTCTGGCTCGCCGCCAGCAGCGCGGCGGAGTTGTGGATCTCCAACGATGCGGAATACGCCAACAGGGTTCTGCGCGCCAGCGTGATTGCGGGCACCGGCAAGAAGACCTGGAATGCGTCCCCCAGCCAGCAGAGTCCGTGGCTGGCCCTGCAGGCCGGTCAGAAGTACTACTTCGAAGTGCTTCACAACACCGGCCCCGGCAGCGCTGATGATGATCACGTGGCCGTCGGTTGGTGTCAGGATGACGTCGGCACGATTCCCGCAGTCATCGGGGCTCCGAATGCCACCGGCGTAACGCCGATCATCCCGAACGGCGGCGCCGCCCTTCAGGGTTACCCGCTCAGCGGCACCGTCCCCGGCTACATCTTCCAGCCCTATGACTACCCGCAGGTGACGCCTCCAGATGGCGAGCTGTACGCCGCCAACCTGGGCCCCCAGGGCAACGTTACCACCAGCGCCAGCGGCTCCGTGAATCTCCGGGTCAATGCGGCGGGAACCCAGGCGATCTTGCACTTCGACTTCCAAAACCTCGGATCACCCCGCACGGCCTATCACCTCCATGTCGATGGTTACGTCGATCCCGTCGCCCCTTTCAACACCCATCCACAAGGAGACATCATCTTCGACATTGATGACGCCGATGGCTTCCCGCCTGAGTTGCGCACGGAAGATGGGGGTTATATCTGGGACTTGGCCGCCGTCGGCAGCTTTGTCGACGCAGGCCAGGTTCTGCGGGCCATCCAGTTGGGCAAGGTTTATTTGAACGTCCACTCCGTCGTTTACCCGAACGGCGAAATTCGCGGCACCCTGAACCTGATCGACGGCTCGCAGACCCCGCCGCAGCCGGCACAGTATCCGGAACCAACGCCCACCGATGTCGCCAGCGCGGACGCGGATGCGGCGCGGTTCCTGAACCAGGCGACTTTTGGCGCCGGTCCAACGGACCTCGCCTTCGTCAAGGCCAACGGCTTTTCCGCCTGGATCGACGATCAACTGACCAAGACGCCTTCCCATACCTCCGACGATGTCGTGGCTGGACTCACCGCGGACATCAATCAACCGTATCCCGCGACGCTGTTCACCAACACTTGGTGGAAGAATGTCATCACCAAGGACGACCAACTGCGCCAACGGCTGGCCTTTGCCCTCAGTGAGATCCTGGTGGTGTCCTGGCAGAACAATACCGGTCCGCTGCAATACAACGGCCGCGCCTTGGCGGACTATTACGACCAATTGGTGGACCGCTGCCTGCCCCAGGCGGGCCTCACCGACGGAACCTTCCGGGACATTCTCAAGAGTGTCACCCTGACGCCGGCGATGGGCCTTTACCTGGACATGCGCGCGAACCAAAAGGGGGATGACACCATCGGCCGGCACCCCAACGAAAACTATGCCCGGGAAATCATGCAGCTCTTCTCCATCGGCATTTACCGGAATTGGGATGACGGCAAGTATGTCCTGGAAGCAGACGCAGGGCTGGTGCCGACCTACACCCAACCGACCATCATCGGCCTTTCGAACCTGCTTACGGGTTGGAACTACGCCCAAGCCAATCAGGCCAACGGCCGCCTGCCCACCAACTTTGGCCCTGGGGCGGACTACTTGAACCCGATGGTGTTGGTGCCCAGCCGGCACGAACTGGGTGCCAAACTGCTGCTGAACAACGTCGTTTCCCCGCCGGCGACGGGTCTGACCCCGAGGGTGCCGCTCTCCACCGGCGGTATCACGATCGGCAATCCTTGCACCATCAACGTAGGTACCAGCAGCGCGCCCGCCATTCACGGATTGAGTGTCGGAGATACGATCCGGATTGCCAACGTAACCGGCGGCACCTTCACCACGCCGATCAATGCCGCCCATGAGGTGATTGAGATTGTGGATGCCGATTCCTTCAAAATCAACGTGGGTTGCTCGGTGATTCCCACGGCTTTCACAAACGCGGTGGTGACCGGCGCCAAGGTGACCCCCATTGCTTACGGCACTGGCGGCATCGCCGTCGTCACCGGTTCTCAAGCCGACAGTGCCGGAACCGGCGCGAATCACCCCTATGACATGTATGGGTTGAATGAGTTGGAACTGGCGATCAACAACATCGTTGGCAATGACAACGTCGCGCCCTACATTTGCCGGCAGTTGATCCAGCGCCTGGTCACCAGCGATCCGAGCCCGGGCTATCTCTACCGGGTGGTGCAGAAGTTCAGGAACAACGGTTCGGGGGTCCGCGGCGACATGGCGGCGGTGGTCCGGCAGATCCTTCTGGACGGCGAAGCCCGCCGCAGCACAAGCACCCAGACTTCGCCGACCTTTGGCAAACAAAGGGAGCCGATGCTGCGCCTGGCCGGTCCCGCGCGCGCCTTCCCGGCGGCCAATTACACCGGCACCTACACCCAGCTCACCGGCACGTCGTCCTATCGGCTGCGCATCATCACCTCGGCGATCAATGATTTCAGCACGAGCTTCCCCGTGAGCCTGAACTTCCGGGGCAATTACATCACCACCAGCCCGCCGGACCCTTTCAACAATCCCACCACCACGACCTACACCGTGCAGAGGGTTTTGGGGATTTCGAGCATCGCCACGGGCAGCCCCTGCACCATCACGACTCCGGACGTTCACGGCCTGCAGGTCGGAGATGTGGTCACGATCAGCGGCGTCTCTGGCGGCACCTATACCAATGGCACGATCAATTCCACGCTTACCGTCACGGCCGTGCCCACCACGACCACCTTCCAAACCGCCGTCAACTGCATCACCGCTCCCTCCAGTGTGAGCAGCGCGCAGATCGTCGGCGCCAACACCATGGAGGTGAACGACCCCTCGCTCATCTGGCCGAGCTACAGCCAGACTGCGGGCAGCAACACCCTGACCGTCACCACCAACGGTCCCCAGACGAACGTCGTCGTTCCGGGTACGAACATCAACTTCAGCAGCATCGCCACCGGCAGTCCCTGCACGGTGACCACCACCGCCGCCCACGGCTTGTCCACGGGCCAGATCGTCAACATCGTCAGCGTCGATGGCGGCACCTTCAGCCCGTCCATCAACTCAACGTACACGGTGACGGTGACCGACGGCACCCATTTCACAGTGCCGGTCAATTGCACGCTGGCCCCTGATCCCCTAACCGGCAGCGCGTTGAAAACGATCAAGAGCAAGGTGTACCTGGACTTCCTGTCCGGCGCCACGATGCCGGCGGACGGCGTCTACACGGTGCAGACCAACGGCAGCGGCAACTTCACGGTGACCGTGGCGGATACCACGGCGCGCAGCGGCCTCGTGATGATTCCGCGAGTCGCCTCCAGCTACACGCCGATGACCGGCAATACGATCGTGCAATACAACACCAACACGAACCACGCCCTGGTGGCAAACGACCAGGTCTGGGTGGACGCGCCGGTGGTCAACACCACCCCGGTGCGTGATGCCGAATACACGGTCAACTTGGTCACGGACGAAGACCATTTCAGGACCTCCTCCCAGCCCACGAGCACGAATGGCGGCGTGTATACCAATCCGGCGGGCTCCAGCAACAGCGTGACTCTGTGGCCGCTGAAGGCGCCGCCCACCGGCCGGTCCGGCAGCGTCACGATCAATCAAAGCACCTTCAACCTGGGATCAACCGAGGGGTCGCTGACACAGTCGCCGCTGAATGCGCCGACGGTGTTCAACTACTTCTTCCCGGACTACAAGTTCCCGGGCTTGGTGGATCAGGACGGCAACAGTCTCGACTCGCCGGAGTTCCAGCTCACGACGGACACCAACGTCATGAACCTGACCAACAACCTGACGAACACCTTCATCGGCACTGGCGGGGGCAACGGCAACCTGAACGGCCTCTGCAGCTTCAGCAACGGCAACGGATCGGTGGTGATGGATCTGGGTCCGTATATGACCAATGCGAAGACCAACGAGGCAGGCATCCCGGGACTGGTGGATGAATTGGCAAGTCTGCTGGTGGGAGCGCCCCTGGAAACAGCCACCAGGACCGCGATCATCGCCTTTGTGAACCACAAGAACGGCAGCAACGTTCTCGATTATCTCCCCTACACCACGCCAACGAACCTGCAGAAGCGCGACCGCGTGCGGGCCGTCATTCACCTCATCATCACCTCAGCCGAGTACGCAGTTCAGAAATAGTCCCAGCTTTTATGAAGACGGATCCCCACTTCTACATCTCCCGCCGCAGCTTCCTCCGCCAGGTCGGCCCCGCGACACTTGGCACGGCCGCGCTGGGCAGTCATTTCCTGCGCGACCTGCAGTTGATCAGCTCGTCCATGGCCGCGGGACCTTTCGCGACCGACGACTATAAGGCGCTGGTCTGCATCTTCCTGGCCGGGGGCAGCGACATGAACAACCTCATCATTCCGACGGACCCATCGGAATATGCGAACTATGCCGCCATCCGCACGCCGGTGTTAGCCATCCCCAACGCCGACGGCAGCGGCGCGACCGCCCAGGCCCTGAGCCCGATCAACAGTGACGGCCACAGCTACGGGGTGCACCCGGCGGCTATCGAGTTGGCCCAGATGTTTAACCAAACCGCTGGATTCAATGATCTCGGCCAGGTGGCGTCGGTCCTCAATGCGGGGCCGCTCGTCTATCCGATGACCAAGGCGCAGTATGTGGCAAACTCGATCAAGAAGCCGCCGCAGCTTTTCTCCCATGCCGATCAGGTGACCCAATGGCAGACCTCCATCCCCGACCAGCCCCCGTCCACGGGCTGGGGTGGCCGGTTGGCGGACCTTCTACATGCCTCCAATCCCCAGAATGGGCCTTTGGACCTCCTTTCGACCTGCATCACCATCGCCGGCACCAACACCTTCCAGGTCGGCAATTCCGTACAGCAGTATTCGGTGGGCACCGGTGGCGTGGTATCGCTGACCAATCCCGCCAATCCTTCGACGGCCACGGCGGGTCGGCAGACTGCGATGAATTCCATCCTGGGAATCGGCAAAACGCAGGTGAACCCCTATACCTCCAATTATGCCAAAGCTCTGGATAGCGCCCTGGCCACGGGTGCGGCGCTGAGCACGGCGATGAGCAGCAGCCAGATGGCGTCGTATTATTCGACCGTTGCCAATTGGAGCAAGACCGGCACCGCGCACCAGGTCGTCACGCCGAATAGTGGCGGCGCCACCCTCTTCACCTCGGGCCTGATGCAGCAGCTCAAGATGGTGGCGCAGATCATTGAAGCCGGATCTCGCCTCAGCGGGGTGAGCAATGGCCTGGGGATGAAACGCCAGATCTTTTTTGTCACCGTGGGTGGTTACGACACCCATACCGGCCAGACCAACAATGCTGGCCAGACCACGACCAACGATGCGGCGGTCGTCCTCGGCTCCCACGCCAACCTGCTGGCGGAGCTCAGTCAGTGCATCTGGTCCTTCCAAAAGGCGATCAAGCAAATTGGGATCACCCAGAGCCGGGCGAACTTCGTCAATAATGTGACCAGCTTCACCGCCAGCGACTTCGGCCGCACCTTCCCGAGCAATGGCCTCGGCAGCGATCACGGCTGGGGCAGCCACCACCTCGTCGTCGGCGGCGCCGTCGCCGGAAAGAAAACCTACGGTACCTTCCCGACGCTGGCAGTCGGCGGTCCTGACGACACCAGCATGGGCCGTTGGATCCCCACGACTTCCGTGGATCAGTACGCGGCCACCATGGCCAAATGGCTGGGGTTGAGCAGCACTGAGGTGAATACCATCCTGCCGAACCTCACGCGTTTCCCGGGAAACTACGCCGACGGTTATCTGGGCTTCATGCCCTAACGGACCTCGAAAGGGATGCTCATCAAACCCCGAATTGCAGCGGTATTCGCGGCCGTGTTGCTGCTCGGCATCGGCGCGGCGTGGTTCCTGGCGCGCCCAGACGCCGCCAAGGTCGCCGCCTCCAGCTCCGGGTCACCCGCGCGGCCAGCGCCGAAGGCGCCCGAACCAGGGCCGCCACTTCCTGCCCCCGCCATGTCGGCAGCACCGCCGAGCGCGGCCCCTGCCGCGCCTCCGCCTCCGCCTGCTCCTGGCCCGGCAACCGTGGCGACGACACCGGCCGGGGGTGCGGCCATTCGTCCAGCACCGCCACCCGCCATGGCCCCTGCTGCGACGCCGCCGGCCGCCAGCGCCGCGTCCGCCTCCCCGGAGGAGGTTGCCATCGACATCGACCAGGTCAGCCTGATGCTTCGGGATTACCGCACGCGCATGGGCGACAATCCCGTGGGCACCAATGCCGAGATCATGCAGGCCGTCATGGGCGGCAACCCAAAAGGCGCCCGGCTCGGCCCGCCCGAAGGCCAGAACCTCAACAGCAAGGGCGAACTTGTCGATCGCTGGGGCACTCCCTATTTCTTCCATCAGATGTCCGCCACCCACATGGATATCCGCTCCGCCGGTCCCGACAAGCTCATGGGCACGGATGATGATGTCATGCTGAGATGACCCCGCCTGCCATGTCATTTCGGCGCTTCTGGCTAGGTCTGCTGCTCTCCCTGGTCTCAGCCCCAGGCGTCCGTGCGGATCCGCCGGTGCCGCCCAATGTATTAAATCCCGCCACGGTCGCCGAAGCTTGGAACGTTCTCCGCCTGGCCTCGGCCAATGTCGGCGCCTTGTTGCAGGAAAAGCGCCTGTCAGAGATCACCGTCCAGGCTTCCTTATGCAGCCCTGCCTTGCGGACTCTGGAAAAACTCCCCCTTTCCGAAGCGCAGGTCCCCACCCTGCGCCAGCAGACGGCCCTGGCCACCCGCCAGATCGTTGACCTCGCGGTCGCCGCCAGCACCTCGAAAAGCCTGCCGCAGGCCCAGGAAGCCTACACCGCACTCAAGGCCACCCTGGATGAAATCGCGAAGGCCTACGACCCCAAGATCACGCGCGGCGACATTTACATCTGCCCGATGCACCCGGACGTGGTCTCGGAAAATCCAGCCGTGCCTTGCACCCGCTGCGGCATGCGCCTGATGACCCGGCGCATTCCCTATAGCTTCATCTACCGCGCCCCTGGCGAGTCCTCGATCAGCCTCACCGCCAAGACCGATGGCCCCTTGGAGCCCGGGCGCCAGGCCACGGTGAGAATCAAGCTCGCCACCCGCGACGGCAAGCCGGTGACCCACTCTGACCTGGTGATTGTGCATACCCAGCCGATCCATCTTTTGATCGTCGACCCCAGCCTCGGCGACTATCATCACGAACATCCCCAGCTGGTAAACAGCCGGGGTGAACCGCTGCCGCCCGCGCCAGCCATCGAAGGCACTCTTTGCGGCGCGCCACGCGGTGTGCCCGGGGAATATGTCTTCTCCTTCACCCCCGCCAAGCCAGGCCCCTACCGCATCTTTGCCGACCTGGTGCCCACCGCCACCGGCCTTCAAGAATACGCCTTCACTGATCTCCCCGGCCAGGGCGATGGCGGCCCCAGCTTGGACAAGGCCAATGCCCTCTCCGCCTCAGCGGGCGGCCTCCAATTTCAACTCAAGTTCACCACCCAAACCAACCTGCCACCGCAAGCCCGCCAGGTTCGGCTCATGAAGATCGTCATCACGGAAAGCGACGGCAGCCCCACGCGGCGGCTGCAACCCGTGATGAATGCCTTCGCCCACCTCGTCGGCTTTTATGATGACGGCCGAACGGTCGTACACCTCCATCCTGAGGGTGGGGACATCCTGCGGGAAGAAGCGCGCGGCGGCCCCACGCTGAACTTCAAGATCTATCCCCCAAAAGCCGGCTTCCTGCGGCTCTATTGTCAGGTATTGGTCGACGGCCGCATGATCTTCGCGCCCTTCAATCTCAACGTTTTGGAGTAAGCGCGCCCGGCAAAACGCCGGGTTGCGCGTACTGCGGCTTGGCTTTAGCTTTCTGCCATGCTCCAAATCGTCTTCAACGATATCAGTGCTGCGGAGCTGTCCCGGCTGCCCACGCAGATCCAATTCCACTTGTTGGAGGCCCTCAACATCCAACCCGCGGATCTGGACGAGGCGCTGCTCGCCAAACGGTTCGGCGTCTTGGAGCGCAGTGGCGGCAAAAAGCTCTATCGCTGCCGGGCTGTCGACTACCGCATCTATTTCGCCGTCAAAGACAGCAATGTCCGCGTCCATCGCGTCCTCCACAAAAACAGCCTGAAGGACTTCCTCTACCGCAGCAATCTGCCAGGAGGCGGCGAAGACGAAGCGCTCAGCCAGTCGAAGAACTTTTGGCGGTTGATCGACGAAGGCGCCAAAACGCTCAAAGTAGCCTGACGCACCGAATCGTCACTTGTTGAACAGGTTGATCAGGTAGTTTAGCTCCGCCTTCAGGCTTTCGTCATCGTCCAAGGTCGCCGACACTTCCGCGCGCAAAGCCTCGGCAAAGCGCTTGCGCAGTCGGTGCAGCGCCACCTTCACGGCCCCCTCGTTCATCCCCAACATCTTGGCCACGGCCGGGTGCGCCTGCCAGGGATCACCTTCGGACAGCGCCGGCGCCAATTGATCAAAAAGGTCCGTCTTGCCGTCCTCTTCATACTGGACGCGCAGCTTCTCCCGGGTGCGCTTCAACAATTCGAGCGCCCATTTGCGCTCAAAAGCCGTCTCCGGAGTGGCATCCCTCGATTCCGGCTCCAACACATAGCGCCCTTCCGCATCAGTGAGATCCAGGGGCACCGACTCCTGGCCGCCGCCGCGCTTCGCCGCCTGTTGCCGGCCAAAGTCATTGTGAATCAGGTTCTTCAGCGCGGTTAACAAAAAGTTGCGCAACTTGCCCCGGCTTTCGTCCGCCAGCGCCAGTCGGTTTCCCTCCATCATTCGTGCGAACAATTCCTGTACCGCGTCCTTCGCATCGTCCTCCCCCAGCCCGAAACGCCGCGCATAGACATACAGCGGGTACCAGTACGCGCCGCAAAGCTCCTCCATGGCCTGCTTCGCCACCGCACCCGTATCATTCCCATCCCGGATGCGTTTGATGAGGGTCCACTTAGTCGTCGGAAAAACAGGACTGGGCGGGTTGTCGTCCCCCTCTAGCATACCAGGGAAGGACCAAGATCTGGGTTAACCAATGAAAGCAGCAAGGAGGGGGTCAAATCAAATAGAAAGCGGCACACGATCATGGGCGAACACTCATCGGCATACTCTGGCTCGGATTCCACGTCATCCTATCGGTCACCCACCGAAAGTCAATAAATCACCCATCAGACACCCCCGATCCCCAAACCCAACTTTTTAGGAATCCCCCCGCCTTGAGACCGTGGCTGAAGCCAGACGGTACCGGAGACAGGACTCGAACCTGCACTAGTTTCCCAACCAGATCCTAAGTCTGGCGCGTCTACCAATTCCGCCACTCCGGCAATGAGTGATGTCGGGGTAATGTTTCCCGGACACGGCGCTGGCTGCAAACGATTTGTCAGGTTTGTGCCCGCGGCATCAGCCGCAGCGCCACCCACCCCGTGAATAACACCATCACCAGCGGGGCGAGGCCAATTTTCAAATTGCCACCGATCCACGGCAGCCAGCCGCCCTGATTCAGCGTCACGGCGCTGAAATACTTCAGCCCAAACACCCAACCGCCGTGCAGGCCGATGCCGGCCCACAGCGCCCCCGTCCGCATCCGCGCCTGCGCCAGCACCCAGCCGACCGCGAACAAGGTGACGAACTCGGCAAGCAAAAACTGCACGTCCCCAAAGCCCCGCACGATCTGCGCCAGCACCGCGAAGCCGCTGCTCCAGACGACCTCCGCATCCGGCACCTGCCAGCCCTCCGGCGGCTTGAGGAAATGCACCGTGGTGAAAATGAAGGTACACCAAAACAGCGCCGCCCCCACACGCATCGTCCGCAATAGCAGGCCTAACAACAAGCCGCGAAAGAAGAACTCCTCGATGAAGCCCGCGCCAAACGCCGCTGTCAATGGCTCTCCCAGCTTCCACCAGCGGGCGTCTGGCCGTAGCTGGTAGGCGCCCATTTGCAGAAACACCGCGCCCAGCAGCAGCAGCAGACCCGCCGCCAGGACGAACCCTATCGCCCACTGCCGCAGCCCCGTGGCGACCGGCTTCCACATCGGCAGCAGCCGCCGCTCCAGCCCCACCCAGCGCAGAAAGGGCCAAATCAACATCAGCGCGCACACCAGAACCGCCCGGTTGAAGTAACGCGTGAAATGCGCGCGCTCGATTTCCGGCGACAGCCAGGCCGCCACCCCCGTGCCCGCCAGAGGTGATTGTGGCAGCCACCCCAGCGCCCACTGCCCCAGGTGAGACAGCGGCGCGGCCAGCAGCGCGCCACCCGCCATCACGGCGACGAGGTAGAGGATCAGCTTTGGCAAAGCAGACGGGCTGCGCGGGGGGGCTTGCATGTGCCCGAATCTACCCCATCCTGAGCTGGCTCAATGACCAAAAACCAAATCCACGAATGGCACGAACGCAGGGAAGACGGCCGCAAGCTCTACTACCGCGGCTACTGGGACTCCCGCGAGTGGAAGATGCGCGTCCTCGAGCCCGAAATTGAAGCCTGGCAGGACATCCCCACGCCCACCGCCGAGCAGTGGCTTTCCCTGCGCGACGTCCTCTGGCGCAAATACCAGCGCAAACGCCTCCCCTTCAAGTTCATCCAAAAAGTCGACGCCATCCTCGAAGACCTCGGCGTCAAGCCGGAGCCGCTGGCGGAGTAAAATCATCACGCCCTGACCAATCACCCTTTCTCAACCGTCACGCCGCCGCCAAAGGGGGCGCCGAAGCGGGTGGCGACTTGGACTTCGGGGAAGAGGAGGTGCCAGCGGGCTTGGGCTTCGCGTCTGCGGACGGCAGCGCCTAAAGTCAGCAGGATCAGCGTGCCGGCGCCGAGGCCGGCGGCGCAGACTTTGGCGATTTGCCAATGCGGGCCGGGCAGCCTTTGGCTCATTTGCCGGTGCTCCTTTTCCAAGACGCGGAGGCGATCGGCGGTCGCCCGCCCGGAGCGTTCCAGGCGTTGTTCGAGGGGCAGTTGCTTGTCCTCCATGATGGCCGCGCCCTGCTGCATAAGGGTGACCAGACTGGCGGAGGGATAGCGTTCCCAAAGGCCGGGCGAAAAGGACAGCGACTGCGCATCCGAGGAGCGATCGTAGGCGAGCAGGACGGCATCCTCCGGGCCGCTCCAGGCTTGGCGCAGGACTCGCGCGTATTGGCGCAGCGTCTGGCCATCGGTCAGGAAGGTGCCGGCGTAGA
>JAXMIV010000706.1:0-6274 GCA_034377045.1 Prosthecobacter sp.
GTCACCCTTCCCATCCTTTTCCATCCCAGGCAATCATGCGCTGCAGCATTGCCACGGTTTCGCGGGTGAAGCTTTGAAACAGCGCTTCGCCTTTTTCGGCGGTGGCGGTGCGGGGATCACCGATGTGGCCGGGCTCTGAGCGATCCGGCATGGTCCAACCGCGTGAGGCGGGCTCGAAGGCGTTGCCGAAGGGAACTGCCTGGACTTGGGTGTGGCCTTTGACGAGTTGTGGCGCGATTCGCAGCACCATGGAGGTTTCCCATTCGCAGGCGTGCCCCATGACTTTTTGCTCAAGGCCGGGGTGCGCCTCATGGGCGTTTGGACTCAGGTTCCAATAGGTGGCAAAAAGCAGGAGCAGGTCCTTGCGATCGCGATGCCGCTGGCGGACTTCAAAGACGGCCTGCTTGCCGGGCACGTCGTTGCCGCCGTGGCCATTGAGGATGATGAGGCGCTTGAAGCCGTGGGCGATGAAGTTTTCCAAAAGGCCGCAGAGGAGATCGAGATAGACACGCGGCTCGGCGGACATGGTGCCAGGGAAGTCCATGTGGTGATGGGAATTGCCGAGCCATTGCAGCGGCGCGAAGAGGACTTGATCGCGCATTTCAAGCTCGGCCCGCCGCGCGATCTCGCCCATGAGCAGGGAATCGGTGAAGACGGGCATGTGACGACCGTGCTGTTCCAATGCAGCGACGGGAAAGACGACGGGCGTGTCTTTGCTGAGGGAGGCGATGTCAGACCAGGTGAGGTCGGCGAGAAGCATCGAACCTATACGAGGCTAGGCGAGCAAACCCTTCACCACTTGTCCATGTACGTCCGTGAGGCGGTAGCGGCGGCCTTGGAAGCGGTAGGTGAGGCGTTCGTGATCGATGCCCAGCAGGTGCAGCAGGGTGGCGTGGAAGTCGTGAATGTGGACGCCGTCGCGCGCGACGTTGTAGCCGAAGTCGTCGGTTTCTCCGTAGACGCTGCCGGGCTTGATGCCACCACCGGCCAACCAGGCGGTGAAGCAGCGGGGATGGTGATCGCGGCCGAAGTTCGCCTGGATCTTGCCCTGGCAGTAGTTGGTGCGGCCAAACTCGCCGCCCCAGACGACGAGCGTGTCATCCAGCAAGCCGCGTTGTTTGTGATCTTTGACGAGCGCGGCGGAGGCCTGATCGGTTTCTTTGCAGAGCTTTGGCAAAGCGTTCGGCAGGCCGCCATGATGATCCCAATCCTGATGGTAGAGTTGGATGAAGCGCACGCCGCGCTCCGCCAAGCGGCGCGCCTGGAGACAGTTGGCCGCAAAGGTGCCCGGGGTCTTCACGTCAGGTCCGTAGCTGTCGAGGACATGCTGAGGTTCATTGCTGAAGTCGGTCGCTTCGGGGATGCTGCTCTGCATGCGATAGGCCATCTCGTAATGATCGATGCGATTGGAGATCTCCGCGTCAGGCGTGCCGGCGAACTGATGCTCATGGAGTTCGCGCAAACGGTCCAACATGAGCCTGCGGCTGTCGGCGCTGATGCCGTCGGGATTGCCCAGATAGAGCACCGGATCTTTCGCGGCGCGAAACAAAACGCCTTGATGCTTCGTCGGCAAAAAGCCGCTGCCCCAGAGATGCGCGCCCAGTGGCTGGCCGCCTTTGCCTTTCGTAATCAAGACCGTGAACGAAGGCAGATTCGCATTGTCAGCACCTAAGCCGTAACTCAGCCAAGCGCCCATGCTGGGACGTCCCGCGATTTGGGAGCCGGTTTGAAAAAAGGTGACGCCGGGGCCGTGGTTGATGCTTTCCGTGAACATCGAACGCACAACGCAGATGTCATCAGCGATGCTCGCCGTATGCGGCAGCAGTTCGCTGAATGAAGCACCCGCCGGACCGTGCTGGGTGAACTTGAAGGGCGATCCCACCATGGGAATCGAAGACTGGTTTCCCGACATGCCTGTGAGCCGTTGCGCGCCGCGCACACTATCCGGGAGTTGTTCTCCATGCCGCTTGTTGAGCAACGGCTTGTGGTCATACAGATCGAGGTGCGAGGGGCCGCCCGACATGAACAGATAAATGATCCGCTTCGCCTTGGCCGGCAGATGCGTGGCGCCCATCACGCCGTGATCCGTCGCGGACACGGCGTGGGCCTGCTCCCGCATCAGCATTTCAGACAAGGCAATGCCGCCCAAACCCATGCCGAAGCGATTGAGCAACGTGCGGCGGTTCAGCAGCGGTGATGGCATATTCATAATACGTCGTTCGAAAGGTTAGCGTTTCTCCACGGCGGCGTCATGATTCAGCAGCGCTTGTGCCAGCACCGTGGCGGCGGCGGCTTCAGGCGCGGCAATGGAGGCATCGTGCTTGGCACTGCCGATCTTCAGCAGCTTCTCCGCTTCCGCCGGCTGGGCGCGAAAGTGTGCCAATTGCTCCGCATGCAGTCTTTGGCAAATTTCCAATTCCCGCGCATCGGGTTTGCGGCTCAGGCAACGGAGGAAGCCTTGTTCGATCATCTTGGAGACATCTCCCTGCGCTTCGTGTTGCAGTTTTTCGCCAAGCACGCGGGCCGCCTCCACATACTGAGTACCGTTGAGAAGGATCAGCGCCTGCAGCGGACTGTCGGTGCGCTCGCGTTTCGCGGCGCACACGGCCCGGCGCGGGGCATCAAAGGCGATCATCGCCGGCGGCGGACTCGTGCGGCGCCAAGTCGTGTAGAGGCTGCGGCGATACGTATCCGTGGGCTTGGCGGGCTTGAAGGCCTCCGTCATTTCATAGGGATTCACCGGGGGGCCGCCGGCATCCAGCTTCAACAAGCCGGCACTGGCCAGCGCATTGTCACGAATCATCTCCGCAGGCAGGCGATAGCGCGGTCCGCGAGCCAGCCACTGATTCTCCGGATCATCCGCCATTGTCTTCGCGTCCGCGATGCTGCGCTGGCGATAGACGCCGCTGGTGACAATCTCTTCGATCAGCGCTTTCATATTCCAGCCGCTCTCGATCAGGTGAGCCGAAAGATAGTCCAGCAGTTCCGGATAGAGCGGGCGTTCCCCCTGGCTGCCGAAATCCTCCGCGGTCTTCACCAGACCGCGGCCGAACAAACTTTGCCAAAGGCGATTCACCGAGACACGCGCGGTCAGCGGGTGATCAGGGGCCGTGAGCCATTGCGCCAACCCCAGGCGGTTCTTCGGCGCGCCTTTGGGGAAAGGCGAGAGCGCTACAGGGGTGACGGCGCTCACCTCCTCATCGTGCTTGTCGTATTCTCCGCGCGTCAGCGTGTACGCCTTTTTTGGCTGCGGCAGTTCGCGCATCACCATGATCTCCTTCTGACTATCCGCAAAGGCGGTCATCTCCGCGCGCGCGGCCTTCAACTCCACCAGCAATGGCGCCAGTTTCGCGTCATAACCCGCCGAGACATCGCGGCCAAACACACGCAAATCATCGATCAGGCCGCCCTTGAAGCCGCGATCGCGAAACCGTTCGCCTAACGCAATGTTATCGCCGCCACCGCCGCCCGTGATGTCCTTGGTCAAACTATCCCGAATCACCTCCACGGCCGCAGGCTTCCCGTTCACATACAGCCGCAGTCCAGCCGCGCGGCTGCTGCCGCCATTGGTCACCACCACATGCACCCATTGGCCAAGCGGCAGGTTTTCCTTGGCACGGATGGAGATCGCATTCCCCGGCCAGAAGTGAATCAGCGACCACTTCAGTTTTCCTTCCTCAATCAGCAACTCATAACCCCGGCTCGCGGCATCAGTCCAGGCTCTTGAGCGATGGAGAATCACGGCCCGCTCCTTGACGTCAGGCGTCTTGAGCCACAGGGAGACACTAAAAGGATCATGCCGGTGAAAATTCCCAACGGCCGTATCCACCGCATCATCACCGGTGAATTGCAGCGCCTTGCCGAGTTTGCCCTCCACCAGCGTGTTTTCGCCCTTGAGCGTCGCACCCGCCGCCGTCGGATGCAGAGCATCGGCCAGTTTGTTTTTGTCCAAAACATCGAAAGTGAAGTGCGCCAATTCACCGTGCGCCAATTGGGGGCTTGCGAGCGGCGCGCTGGTGAGCTTCTTTTCCAAATCTGTCACCTTTTGCTTCAATGCCACCATCTTGTCCTTGGCCGGCTGATCCATCAGCATCAAGGCCGGTGTCGGTGGCGACGGTGTGAAGTAGGAATACAGCCCGGCTTCATCGATGTTTTGGAACATCGAAAACAGTCCGTAGTACTCCTTCTGGGTAATCGGATCGAATTTGTGATCGTGGCAGCGCGCGCACTCAAACGTTAGGCCAAGGAACGCCGTGGCCACCGTCTGCACCCGATCGGCCACGTATTCGACCCGATACTCCTCCTCCACGGAACCGCCTTCGCTCTCCTGCTGGTGCAGACGATTGAAGGCGGTTGCCAGCACCTGCTCGTCGGTGGGGTTTGGCAGCATATCGCCTGCCAGTTGCCAGGTGATGAACTTGTCGAAGGGCAGGTTCTCATTGAAAGCCTTCACGACCCAATCCCGCCACATCCACACGTCCCGCTCCCGATCCACCTGAAAGCCATAGCTGTCGGCATAGCGCGCCATGTCCAGCCAGTCCACCGCCATGCGTTCCCCATAGCGGGGCGAGGCGAGCAACCGCCCAACCAATGACTTGATCGCGACGTCCGGTCCCTTGGCATAGGCGGCTACAAAGGCCTCGACTTCCGCTGGGCTGGGCGGCAAGCCCGTGAGATCAAAGGCGAGCCGGCGAACCAGGGTATTTGCCTCCGCCCCCGGCTGCAAGGCCAGCCCCTTCTCCTTGAGTCCCCACTCGACGATTTGATCGATGGGTGAGCGGCCAGTTTGGTCACGCAAGGGAGTCCTATTGAAATCCAGAGGAATGAAACTCCAATGCGCCTCATACTTCGCCCCTTCCCGAATCCATTGCTTCAAGGTCGCCACCTGCTCCGGCGTAATGTCGGGCAGTTTTGATTTGGCCGGTGGCATGTGGTCGTCCGGATCATGCGCGGTCATGCGCACGATGATCTCGCTCTTCTCGGGGTTGCCAGGCACAATGGCTCCGTCGGCCGTTGCACCTGCGAAGGTATCCAGCCTCAGGTCAGCCTCCCGTTTCTTCGCATCCGGCCCGTGGCAGAAGAAGCAATTCTCTGAGAGGATCGGCCGAATGTCCTTGTTGAAATGCAACTTCTCCGCACCTGCGGCAGCGCTCAACACCAGCGCAAACACCCCGTGCAGAACGTGATTGAAGAGTCTTTGGTGTCTGGGCATGGCCGTCCTGAACATAGTGTTTAAATACGCAGTTCGCCCATGCCGCATTCCGAAAAAATTGTGTCTTATTCTGACGTTGCCGTGCCGTTTTCGGCTGAATTAAGGTAATAATTGCCGTTATAAGTCGTGTCTGATTATAGCCCAACCATGGAGCAACGGCGCAAATACCTCAATTACACCACGCCCTTCGGCATCAGCCTGTCGCGCGCCGCCAAATCGGGCTGTTCGGCCTTTTTGCTGCACGAAAGCGGTTATCAGCCGGCCCTGCAAGACTGGAACCACCAGGGCGTCGACAGCCCGTTCTGGCGCTTTTATCACAACCCCAAGCCGGGCTGTCATGTGCGCTTTGACGGTCGCGATATCCCGCTGGAATCCGGTTCCGCCCTGCTCATCCCGGCCAACACGATTTTCGACTGCTGCGGCCCCATCCCTGCCTGCCATCTCTGGCTGCACTTCACGATCACCCAGGCCTCGGGCATTCTTCCGGACGCGCCCATCGTCATCCCTGTGGATGATGTCCTGAACCTCCTCATTCGAGCCGTGTTGGATCTGCACGAAGAACAGCCGCCCGGCGATTCCCGCGACCAGCGCCTTTACCATCACTGCGCCGCGTTGCTGCATGCGGCCTTTGCCCGCGTGGAGGTGCCCGTTCCGCCTGCCATGCCAGAGCGGTTTCAGGAAGTCCTCACCCTGATCCATCGCGCACCCCAGGCGGATCTGTCCAACCCCTTTCTCGCCGCGCGGGCCGGCATGAGCGTGGAGCGATTTATCCGCAGCTTCCGCGACCATACCGGCCTGACTCCGGCGGCCTACGTGACGGCCACAAGGGTACGCTTGGCGGGTGAAGCCCTCGCGCTCACCGACAAAACGATTGAGCAAATCGCCGTGGAAAACGGCTTCCCCAACCGGCACTACTTCACGCGCATGTTCACTCGGCAACTGGGATGCGGACCCGCCGAATTTCGCGCGCGGCAACATCGTCGACGCGGGCGATAGCGTCAGGGCAGTCTCATCCCCGCCGCCAGCGCGCCCGAAAAATCTCCCGGCCCGCCGCCTGCCATT
>JAXMIV010000707.1:0-4290 GCA_034377045.1 Prosthecobacter sp.
CCAAACGTGCGCGGCGCGTTGGGTGGCGGGCGGTGCGGTCGTGCTCTTCTTCGTGGCACTGGCCGTTTTGGGCATCATTTACGCCAAACCGATTCAGGATGCCTATCAGGATTGGCGGGCGGAGAAACTGGTGAAGGAAGCCCGGCAAATGGCCGAGGACGGCCAGGTGGTGAATGCCATCATGAAGGCGCAGCAGGCGGTGCGAATCTCGCCGGATAATCTCAATGCGATCCGCCTGAATAGTGAGTTCCTGACCTACGCCAAGCGCGACGAAGCGCTGCATTTCCTCGATCGTTTGGAACAGCAAGGGGTCGCCAACGCATCTGACCGGCAACTGCGCATTCGGGCGCTGATCAACGTCAAACGCTCAAAGGAAGCCTCACAGGTGCTGGAGGCGCTTCTGGAAAATGAGGAACCGAATGACACGCTGATGAAGCTGGCGGAGGAAATCTGGGGAGAAAGCCAACGCAATGCCATCCTGCTGCGATCCATGAAAGCGTATGCGGCGAAACATCCGGAAAACAAGGAACACAGCCTGCGCCTCGCCCGCATCCAGGCGAACTCGAAGATCGATGAAGAGATCGCCACGGGCATGCGGCGCGCCCGCGAATTGGCGGAGGGTGATGACGAGACCGGCCTCCATGCTGTGGAGTTTTTAGACACGTTTGAAAATCTGCCGCCGGATGAAGCTAGCTATCTGATTCAGCGGCTGCGCAATCATCCAAAAGCCACCGGCTGGCATCTCGTCGCCGCCTTGAAACGCCAATTGCGGCTCGATCCAGTGCGCCGGTCCCTGTTGATTCAGGAGACGATTGACCGGGCACGCGGCAAGACCCGCGAGGACCTGTTGCCGCTGGTACGCTTCCTGGTGGAGCAGGGCGAGTATTTGCAAGTGCTGGCGTTGGTCAGCGAAGACGAGGCGAAGGGCTACCAACCGCTGTTGGAAAACTACCTGACGGCGCTGACGATGCTGCAACGTTTTGGCGAATTGGAGAAACTGGTCAACGATCCCAAGGTGATGAGCCTGCTCAATCAGAGTGTCAGCGCCTTCTACCGCGCGCATCTGGCCTTTGTGACGAAGAAGCCGCCGGAGGAAATCCGCGAGGCGTTGATCGCGGCGCGCAATGCGGCGGATGTGGAGCGGCGTGCGGAGTTGCTGGTGAAGATCGGGGAGTACGCGGAGGCGCGCGGGTATAGCGACATCGCCGAGGAAGCCTACAAAAGCGCCTCCCTCATACCGCGCACGGAGCGGGCGGGTTATCACGGCCTGCTGCGCACGGCTGAAGTGAATGGCAAGACTGAAGCGTTGCTGAAGTCCGCGCGCGAAGCGAATGGCCGCTGGCCGGATGACCCGACCTACCTGGAACGCTACATCTACGTCAGCTTGCTCACTGGTCAGGAACTCGAAACTTCGATGCAAAAGGCGCTGAGTCTGCTGGAGCAGCAGCCGCAGGATCAGCCGCGGCGCCTCATGGCGGCCTTTGCGTTCTGGCGGCTCAAGGATCTGAAGGGCGCCACCACCTATCTGCAAAAGATGGAGCTTAACCACCTCACTCCCGGACTACAGGCCGTCTTCGCGGCGATCGCCCGGGATAGCGATACCAACACCGCACGCGAGGCCGCCATCGCCGTGCTGCAGAAGCTCGATTCCAAGGCGCGCATGCTGCCCGAAGAGCGGGCTCTGTTTGAGAAGGCGGCGCGGTGACGCTCGGCTTTTAGAGCAATTCGTCAACGAACTGCTGGGCATCGAAGGGTTTAAAGTCTTCGGCCTTTTCACCGAGGCCGATGAAGCGGGTGGGAACATCGAGTTCCTGCTGAATGGGCACGAGGATGCCGCCTTTGCCGCTGCCGTCGAGTTTGGTGACGATGACGCCGGTGAGTGGGATCGCCTTATGAAACTCGCGCGCCTGTTGCAGGGCGTTGGCGCCGGTGGTGGCATCGACGACGAGCAGCACTTCATGAGGCGAATCGGGATCGCGCTTGCCGAGGATGCGGCGCACCTTCTTGAGCTCTTCCATGAGGTTATGCTTGGTGTGCAGGCGGCCCGCGGTATCGCAGATGAGGTAGTCGGCCTTGGTTCGGCAGGCGAGGTCGTAGGCCTCGAAACAGACGGCGGCGGCATCGCCATTGGGCTGGCCTTTGACCATGGGGATGTTGAGGCGGTGCGACCAGACTTCAAGTTGCTCGACGGCCGCGGCGCGGAAGGTATCGGCGGCGGCCAGGACGACCTTGTGGCCGGCTTTGTTCAACACATAAGCCAGCTTGGCGGTGGAGGTGGTTTTGCCGGTGCCGTTGACGCCGATGATGAGGATGACTTTCGGCCTGTCGGGAAACGGGTTCAGGGATGGCGGTTCATGCGGAAGAATGTCACGCACCCGCGCACGGGCGATGCGGACCACATCGGCGCCATTCTTGCCGCCCCGTTCCTTCACTTCGGCGACGATCTGCTCCGCCAGTTTGGGACCGAGGTCACCGGCGATCAGAGATGCCTCGAGGTCATCCCAATCGATCTCGGTTTGGGTAAAGCGGGTGAGGAGAGATTTGAAGAAGCCGGCCATGGGTTAGGGGGCAGTGAACGGTAAGCGGTAAGCGGTAAGCGGTGGGCAGTAGTTGGGCTGAAGAGCGAGATTGTCGATGAGCGTAACTTTAGCGGTTTGCGTTGCGCCCCTCACCCTTGCCCTCTCCCCACTTCGCAGGGCGAGGGAAACGCGCTTTGACCGATGCAACACGCAAGAGCGACAAGAGGCTCCCCTCGCCCCATGAAATGGGGAGAGGCCAGGGTGAGGGGGCGTTGCTGGGAGTAGAGGTTCACGAAAAAATTCAATGTTCGTTAGGCGACTCGACGTCGGGGACGATGGGCGCGTCAACAGGCGGGAGAGCGGCTTTCGGCCTAACCTTTTGGGCGATTTTGTGGAGGACACCGTTGACGAAGCTGCCGGACTCCCCTGCCCCGAGATTCTTGGCGATCTCGATGGCTTCGTTGATGATGACCGGTGCGGGCACTTCGGGCGCGTGGATGAGTTCATAGATGCCGAGGCGCAGGATGTTGCGATCGACGTTGGCGAGGCGGGCCATGCGGAAGTTTTCGAGCACCGGCAGGAGCATGGCATCAATCTCAGTCAGGTGCGTGAGTACACCCTTGATGAGGCCTTCGGCATAGGTGCGGACGGAGGTCTTGGCATTGTGGATGCCCCAGAATTGCTCCTGCTCCTCCGGAGAATGCTCCTCATGGAGTTCGCGGGCGAAAAGAAATTGGACGGCAGCTTCGCGGCCTTCACGGCGTTTTCCCATGTTGGTTAGGCGTCCTCCCGTTCTGGCTGGCCGGCGAAACTGGCACGCATTTTCTTGAAGAGGGCGATCATGTTCACGGCGACTCGCGCGGCTTCGGTGCCGCGATTGAGGGCGGCGCCAAAGCAGCGCGCCTCCGCCTGTTCTTCGTTTTCCACCAGCAGGACCTGATTGACGACCGGGGTGCAATAACGCACGGCCATGCTCTGCAACGCATCGGTCACCGAAGCGGCAATGAGATCGCCATGTTCGGTCTCGCCGCGAATGATGACGCCAAAGGCGACGACGGCATCCGGCCGGGTGCTCTTCAACGCCAGTTCCGCGCAAACGGGAATCTCAAAGGCGCCGGGCACGCGGAAGACGGTGATGGTGGCATTGGGCGCCAATTCGCTGAGTTCGTCGCGGCCGGCATCGAGCAGGCCCTGGACATAAGCGTCGTTAAAAAGGCTGGCCACGATCGCAATGGAGATGCGGTCCTGGATGGGGCGTGGGCGGCTGGGGGCGGCGGTGGACATGAATGCAGTAGGCTGTAACCGGTGGACAGTAGGCGGTGGGCGACCTTAAAGTTTGTGGCCGAGCTTCTTCTTTTTGGTTTCGAGGTAGCGTTTGTTGTGGGGATTGGCTTGGGAAATGAGGGGGACTTGTTCGACGATTTCGAGCTTGTGACCCTGGAGACCGACAACCTTGCGGGGGTTGTTGGTCATCAGGAGGATCTTGCGGACACCGAGATCGGAGATGATCTGAGCGCCGATGCCGTAGTCGCGCAGGTCCATGGGGAAGCCGAGTTTGAGATTCGCCTCGACGGTATCGAGACCCTGCTCCTGCAACTTGTAAGCCATGATCTTGCCGTGCAGACCGATGCCGCGGCCTTCGTGGCCGCGCATGTAAACGATGATGCCGCGGCCCGCCGCCGCCACCATCTTCATCGCGGCATGCAATTGGCTGCCGCAATCGCAACGGCGAGAGGCGAAGATATCTCCGGTTAGGCACTCGCTATGAACG
>JAXMIV010000708.1:0-5942 GCA_034377045.1 Prosthecobacter sp.
GTCGTGTTCATGGGCATGGGCGAGCCGCTGGCGAACTTTTCCAACCTAACCAAAGCCATCGAAATTCTCAACGCCGAATGGGGCATTGGCATTGGCGCGCGGCACATGACCGTCAGCACCAGCGGGCTGGCGCCGCAAATCAAGAAGCTGACGGAATTCCCGCTGCAGATCCGCCTGGCCATCTCACTGCACGGAGCCAGTGACGAGGTGCGGGATCAGATCATGCCGGTAAATAAAAAGTACCCGCTGGCCGAGTTGTTCGAGGCGCTGCAATACTGGCGCTCCAAACGCAAGCAGCACATCACGCTGGAGTACATCCTGATCGAAGGCGTCAATGACAGCCTGGAGCAGGCGCGATTGCTCGCCAAACGCGCCCGGTCGATTGATTCCAAGGTCAATCTTATCCCGTACAACACGGTTGAGGGTTTACCGTGGAGCCGCCCCAGCGAAGCGCAACAGGATGCCTTTCGCGATGTGCGGACGAATGCCGGCGTAACCGCGACTCTGCGCCGCGAAAAAGGTCACGATATCGCCGCCGCCTGCGGGCAGCTCCGCCTCAAGCAGGAAACGGAACTGGGCATCATTGAGTCACCGGTGCCGGTGAAGCGCATCACGATTGGCGCGGGCGCCTAACTATGTTTACTCCAGCCGGGACAGCGAACCGACGCGGAACATGCCGTTGAGGAGTTGCAGATTGTCCTTCTCCACTTTCAAGGCATCGAGATAGAGGACGTAAGGGAACTGCTTCAACTTCACGGTGTGGAGTCCATTTTGTGGCTCCTTGAAGGCGGCGGCAACGTCGGCGAGCTCGGTGATCTTTTTGCCGTTGATTTCATCCACCACCTGGCCACTGAGACGATCGTAACCCTGAGTGCTCGGAGTGGGCAGGATGGCGCTCAGGAAGATCACTCTTTTGCGCCCCTCTTTTTCAACCTCATCCGGATTGCTGACGATGCGCGCCAGCCGCAGGATCGGTCCGCCCTGTTGATCGGCGCCGAAGGAGTTCAGATAAGGACGCGTCAGTTCCTGGAACAGGAGACCGCCGCTCAACACGTACTTGGGTCCCCGATCGAACAGATAAGGACGCACGACGTAGTCATCCGGGCCTTTGCGGGTAAGATGACTCTTGAGGATGACTTCCTTGCCATCGCGCAGCACCTTGATTTCGACCTCGTCATTCACATAAGCAAGACCGCGGACGACATGACTGATGCTGACGGCGCCAAACTGAGCATCCTGATAGTCGCCACGTGAGTCGATGCGGTGGCCGTTGATGGCCGTCATGATGTCACCTTCCTTGACGCCCGCCTTCTCCGCGGAGGCGCCTTTGAGCACTTTGCTGACATAGACGCCCGGCTGATCGGCCTTCATCCCCAGATACTCGCGGAATTGGTCGTCGAGCGTGATTTGAAACTCGACTCCCAGGGAGGGAAAGCCGTCGTATTGGCCATCGGCGAAGTCTTTGAGGAAGTGCTCAATGATGAGCCCCGGCAGGAGCGTAGCCACCTGGTTTTTCGAATCGTAACGCAGCAGCAGCCCGGCGATTTTGTCGCCTTTGATCACCGGCAGAGTGAAGCTATTTGCCTCGCTACGGATGATGCCGATCGCGTCATAAACAAGGAAGGTCGCGCTGTCGACCACATAGGATTGAATCATCACCTTGCTGATGCGGAGAGGTGTCACGATCAGTTCACCCACCCGGCCTGTCTGCCAGACGGCGAGGTCATCGCCGATGCGGGGAGAACTATCCAAAGCCATGGGCTTCAGGTCGGCAAAAAAGGCCTTCTCCTTGGAAGGCGAAGCGGGCGCGAGCAGGGCCAGATTTGCCTCATAGTCGACCGCCAGAACCTTGGCCGGAATCTTCTGGCCGGCGTCCGGCAATTCCAATTCGATGTAGGTGGCATCGCCCACCAACTGGCCGGTCACGAGGATGCGATTTCCCGCCATTACCACGCCGAGCCCGCGGCGGCCACTGGCGGATTCCTTCTGCCAGGGGATCTGCAGGTTGTAGCTTTGGTAGGTGACATTCACCTTCACCAAGGAATGGCTTTGAGCGGACTGCGCTGGCGACGGCAGGGCAGTGGGAGGCAAGGCGACGCTAACGACTTTGCGCTTCGGATTGGTCTTGGGAGTCGCCGGAGCTGCGGTCTGCGCGGTCAAACCTTGGAGGCAGAGCAAAACAACAACGAGGCAGGAAAGTAAAGGCTTCATCAGGCTAGGAGAGTGGGGCTTGGAGAACGGAGTGGGCGGGTCTCATTCACCCAAATAGGAGTCTTCCGGAATGTTGTAGGTCTTCATGATCCGCGGGTGGGCAGCTTCCGCGAGGTCGCGCTTCAGCACGATGGGCCGGCCTTTCTCCAGCAGCTTGATGATGATGAAGGGGTTCTTTTCATCCTGCTTCGCCAAAGCCGTCTTGAGGTCTTTGAGGGTTTTGATTTTCACGCCGTTCACCGAGTCCACCACGCTTTGCGCGTAAGGGGTGATGTAGGTGTTGACCTCGTCCGTGAGGATACTCGTGAGGATCACCGGTTCAGGACGTTCGACATAGAGCTTGTCGGTGAGGTAGTTGTCGAACAAGTAGCTCGCCGCGGGATCGCGGATCTGGTGGGCTTCGATGAGGTTGCGGTCCATCGGCTGAAAGACCAGGCCAGCATAGACCAGGTAGCGGGGCCGCTGGATGTATTGTTCGCCCAACTTCACGTAGGGATCGAAGCGCTTCAATTCGACCTGCGCCTCCTTCTTTTTGCCGTCACGCATGTATGCCAGGTTCAATGTGCCACCGGCGAATTTGCGTTCGACGATTTCATTCATATCCATGAGTTCGCCCTCGACACGAATGAGGCCGTTGTTGAGCACCGGATTGCCATCGAGGGAGAGCAGGACATCGCCGCGCTTGAGCAGTTTCCCAGCGCTGCCCGCCGGCTCCACGTCCGCCACCATGACGCCGACGCCATCGTCATCGAGCCCGAAGGCCTTGCGCTGGGCGCCGCTTTCAATGGGGAAGTCGCTGATCGCGAGGTCCACGTAGTGATCATAGCGGCCGTCCGCGGTATCCTTGAGGAAGCGTTGAATCACCGGCCCCGGAATCATGTAGCCGACATTCTGCGCGACCCGGCCGCTGAAACCTTGAAAGGCCACACCCACGATCTTGCCATTCTGAAGTACCGGACCGCCGGAATTGCCGGGGTTGATCGCCGCATCCACCTGGATCGTCAGGTGGGAATCGACGCTGGTGTGGCTGTAAGGCCGGAAGTCGATGCGCGAAACCACACCGCGCGTCACGGAAATGCGATCGCCGCCAATCGGGTAACCCACGGCGATGACTTCGGTGTTCAGCCTCGGGATGGGTCCAAACTCCAGCGGCTTGGTCTTCTCAAACGCCGCGCCGTCTTCGGCTTCAATGATGGCCAAATCGCAATCATGCGCGATGAACACGATGCGCGCGGGGTGCGGCTGCGGATCACTGGTGGTGCGAATGACCAGCTTGATGGCATTGCTGACGACGTGGGCATTGGTGAGAAAGCGATTTTTGCCAATCAGGAATCCCGTGCCCGAGCCGCCCGAAGGCTGGCCGGCGTTCCAGGGCTCGCGATAATCCGGCACCAGCGTGGAGCAGTCGATGTTCACCACCCCATCCCATTCGCCGAGGGCCATGTCGATGACCTGATTGCTCGATTTGATCTCCGGCGGGTTGGTGGCCTTGCTCTCCTGGGCGTCGGCGCGGAGGGTTAAAAGCAGTCCCAAGACAGTGAGGGCGGGCAGGAGAACTTGGATTTTCATGAAGATGCGGAAAGCGGGGAACCAAAAGATACGCGTCGGAGCCAGGAAAAGACAACCCCTTCCGTCATAACGCTCAAATGCCCGCACGCCATGCAGCACCTTTGCAGATTAGAGCGGCATCGGCTGGTTTTCGCCGATGACCTTCACTTCCATCTCCAACTGGACGCCACGCTCGCGCTGGGCGACTTCCTTGATCTCGGCCACCAGGTCGAGGACTTCGCGAGCGGTCGCTCCGCCTTCGTTGATGATGAAGTTGCCGTGAATGGGCGAAACCGCGGCGGGGCCGACGCGGTGGCCTTTGAGCCCCAAATCGTCCACCAGTTTCCCGGCGCCGCAGATCTGCGGGTTCTTAAAGACGCAGCCCGCGCTGGCGCCGATGGGCTGGGTGGTGCGGCGCTTGACGCGGCTGGCATCGAGGCCTGCGTCAATTTCGGCCACGGGCGCGGGTTTCCCCTGAAGGACCGCGGAGACGATGTAGTGCTCCTCGAACTCAGGCACGCTGCGGTACATGTGGGCGATCTCGGCCACCGGCTTTTCCTTGATGGAACCGTCGCCGGCAATAAAACGCACGCTGACAATGTGGTCGAAAGTCTCAGAGCCCATCGCGCCAGCGTTCATGCGGATCGCGCCGCCGAGGTTTCCCGGCACGCCCTCCATCCACTCCAGGCCGCCGATGCCCGCTGCGCGCGCGGCGCTGGCGATTTTCTTCAAACGTGTTCCCACACCTGCGGTTAGGCGATTACCATCGGCCCGCACCTCTTCAAATTCGCCCTTGGCGGGATGGATGACAGCGCCGCGAATACCGCCGTCTTTGACCAGCAGGTTCGAACCGCGGCCAATGACCCGGATCGGAATGGAACTGGACCGCAGATAGCGCACGACTTCGGCAAAGGCCGTCTCGGTCTGGGGCTCAATCCAGAACTGCGCCGGCCCGCCGATGAGGTAGGTGGTGTGACGATTCATCGGCTCATAGAGGCGCGCATTGCCGCCACCGGTGTTTTCAAGAATTTCCCAAATCTGCTCCATCACCGGCAGATCGCGAGCGATGCAACGGCCGACTTCGTGGACATTGCCGGCACCCAGCGTGATCAGCAAATCTCCCGGGCGCAATGAATTGCCGACTTTGTCCCGGGATTCCAGCAACGTCGGCGTGCTGGTGCAGCGGATCGTGGTGTCATGGGCGCGCACTTCATCGAGGATTGTCTCACCGCTGATGCCCGGCAGAGGCTTCTCACTGGCGGCATAGATATCGGTCACGAACAATTCATTCACGTCGCCGAAACAAAGGCCGAACTCTTTCTTCAAGAGCTGCGTGCGGCTGAACCGATGCGGCTGGAAAAGGCAAACGATGCGTTGCGGTTCGAGGCCTTTGGCAGTGGCGAGCGTAGCAGCGATTTCGCTGGGGTGATGACCATAGTCATCGACGACCCGGCTGCGCGCGCCACTATGGCGGATTTCAAAACGGCGTTTGGCCCCGCGAAAGGTGCTCAACGCATGCTGGATGCTGTCGAACGCGACACCAAGTTTCGTCGCCAACGCGATCGCGGCGAGCGCATTCGAGACGTTGTGTTTGCCGGGGATGCCGAGCCTGGCCTCGCCGAGTTTCTGCTCCCGTTGAAAAACTTCGAAGACGGTGTGATCCGGCTTCATTGACAGGATGTTCGCGGAAAAATCCCGGTCGCGACTCCAGCCGTAACTGACAGAATGCTCCGTGCCGCCGCACACTTCCTGCGCGATGGGGTCTTCCGCGCAGTACACCCAATGACCCGCGGATTGCTCCAAAAGCTGACGGAAGACCTTCTTGATGGCCTCAATGCCGTCGTAAAAGTCGAGGTGCTCGGCTTCGATGTTGAGAATGATCGAGTGCTGCGGGTGGAAGTTCACCAGCGTGCCATCGCTTTCATCGCCCTCGGCCACGAACAATTCGCCTTCGGCATCCCAATGCGCATTGGCGCCCAGGATGGGGATTTCGGCGCCAACATAATGACTCGGTTTCAGTCCGCCCTGGCGCAGCACATGGGCGGTCAGGGCGGAGGTGGTGGTCTTGCCGTGCGTGCCGGCCACGACCACACCCTTCTTGTTCGCCATCACCGCCGCCAATGCCTCAGCCCGCCGCACCAGGGGAATGCCCTGTTTGTAGGCGGCCTCGTAGGCGACATTGC
>JAXMIV010000709.1:0-3054 GCA_034377045.1 Prosthecobacter sp.
CCAGGCGACGCAGAAGAACACCAGGAAAAGCACCACCGGCGTGAACCAGCGCCGTTGGATCTCGATGCCGCTGACCGTCTCTATGAGCGCCACCCGCGCCGGCAGCGGCATCCGGGGGCGCGGTCCCAGCGCGGCGAAATCTGCCGTTCGTCCGGGCAGGGTCATGATGGCCTGGCAGTAACTGCATTTCACGATCCCCTGCGCGGGATCAAAGTCCTCGGTCCGCAAGGAAGAGGCGCAGGATGGGCATTTGAGCGCGAGAGGGGCGGTCATTGGTCGCAGCATAGCCTTCCGCTCGACTCTGTGCAATCTCGCCGCATCCATTGACCGGCCGCGCGGTCTGTGACATTCATGTCACCTCGCCATGGAGCTGTTCCGCGAACAAGTCCTGCTGCTGATCAGCGTGCCCGTCATTCTGATCGCCATTCTTGTGGAAATCGTCCTCACGCATTTCCATGGGGTCCGTGCCTATTCCTGGCGGGAGACGCTCACGAATTTCTATCTCGCGGCCTTGAATGGCTCACTCGACTTGCTGCTGCGCGCCCTCGTGGTACTGCCCGCCCTGGCACTCTGCTGGCAGCATCGATTCTTCGATCTCCACCACAGCGGGGTCTATTGGATCGCACTTTTCGTTCTCGAGGACTTCGCCTATTACGCGCTGCATTTCGTCGATCATCACTGCCGTTTCTTCTGGGCCGTACACGTGACTCATCATTCGTCAGGTGAATTCAACCTCACCACCGGCTTTCGTTCCTCCGTCTTCCAGCCCCTCTATCGCACCTTTTACTTCCTGCCGCTCGCCTGGCTCGGCTTCCAGCCCCTCGACATCCTCTTCATGTATGCCGCCACACAGATCTACGGCAGCCTGATTCATACTGAGACGATTCGCAAGATGGGCTGGCTGGAGTACATCCTGGTCACGCCTTCACACCACCGCGTGCATCACGCTTCAAATCCCCGTTATCTCGACAAAAACATGGGCATGTGCCTCATCTTCTGGGACAAACTTTTTGGCACCTTCCAGGCCGAAGAACCCGAAGATCCCCCGCGTTACGGCCTAACCAAAATCATTCCCAATCGCGGCCCGGTGAACATCGTCTTCCATGAGTGGAAGGATATGTTCCGCGACCTCCGCGAAAGCCGCCTGTCCGGATGGCGCCGCCTCGGCTACCTCCTGCGCGGTCCCGGCTGGCGTCCCGAAGCCGCTCCGCAGCCGGTTCAGGATGCGGAGTTGGCCTGCGGCAACAAGATCGGGATCCCCTGATCGATCGGGAAAAAGCGACTGCCGTCGTCGGTGACCAGCCCCTTCTCATCCAGCGGCCGCCCGTGCCTGAGCAGATCGGCCTCAACCGCCCAACGCAATGATTGATGCGTATCGGGGCAGCGAAACGAAGCTAGAAACGAATCAATCCAGGCTAGGTCCATGGGGGCAATCATCAGTAGATCGGCGTGCTTGGATCAATCTTCTCCGCCCAGGCGGTGATGCCGCCGGCGACATTCCACACTTTGTCATAGCCCAGTCCCTGCAACGCCGCCACCGCCCGCGCGCTACGGCCACCGCTTTTGCAATGGACCACCACCTTCCGATCCCGGGGTATCTCCGCGGCCCGCTGCGTCACCTCGCCCAGCGGAATCAGCGTCGAGCCGCTGATGCGCGCCTTCGCAAACTCGTCCGGCTCGCGTACATCGAGGAGAAAATGGTCCTCGCCACTCTCGCGCAGCTTCTGCAGATCCTGCACCGTGACGGTGGGTACGCTGGGAGTCGGCGTGATGCCGCAAAAGCCCTGGTAATCGATCGGTTCGGTGATGGTTGGATTGATGCCGCAAACCGGACATTCAGGATCCCGGCGCAGCGTAAAGGTGCGGAAGCGCAGGCTTAGTGTGTCCACATGCAGCAGCTTGCCTAACAAAGGTTGCCCAATGCCCGTGATCAGCTTGATCGCCTCCAGCGCCTGCATCGTGCCGATCAGTCCAGGCAACACGCCCAGAACACCGCCCTCTGCGCAACTCGGCACCAGCCCCGGCTTCGGTGGTTGTGGCGCCATGCAGCGATAGCACGGCGCGTCCAGATGCGGCGCAAATACGCCGACTTGCCCCTCAAATCTCAGGATGCTGCCGTAAACATTCGCTTTGCGCAGCCACACCGCCACATCATTGGAAAGGTAGCGCGTCGGAAAATTATCCGTCCCATCAATGATCACGTCGTAATCTGCCGCGATGCTCATGGCATTCGCCGCCGTGAACATCTCCCCGTAGAGGCAAAGCTTCACGTGTGGGTTGATATCCAGCAGTCGATCACGAGCAGCCTCCAGTTTCTTTCGACCGATGTCCTTCTCACCAAACAACAATTGCCTCTGAAGATTCGACACTTCCACCACATCCGGGTCCACCAGCCCCAAACATCCCACGCCCGCCGCCGCCAAATACATCGTCACCGGCGATCCCAACCCCCCTGCCCCAATGCACAGTACCCGCGCCGCCTTCAACCGCTTCTGCGCATCCACCCCAAACTCCGGCATCGCCAGATGCCGCGCATAGCGCTGAAGTTCGGCAGGGGTGAGATCAGACATGGTGGGGTGACCACAGGAGCATCGGCGGGCGGACGCATCAACCCGGTTTGTCGCGAAGCGACAAAGGACATTAGCCGTGAGTTTCAACCCACGGAACACCCCGCGCACCACGAATCTACAAAGACCGTGCCGCGTCGCGGCACCGGAATCTGCCCCCCTGACACCCCCTCACCCCCTCACCACCGCACCACCGAACTCGCCCAGGTAAAGCCGCCGCCAAAGGCCACCAGCAACAGGACATCTCCGCGCTTGATTACTCCTTGCCGATGTGCCTCATCGAGAGCCACGGGAATGGTCGCGGCGCTGGTGTTGCCGTACCGGTGCAGGTTCATGAACGTCTTCTCAGGCGGCACGCCCAGCCGCTCGGCGATGACGCTGATGATTCGCGCATTGGCCTGATGCGGGATCACCATGTCAATGTCCGCCGCGGTCAGCCCTGCCAGGTTCAGGGCCTGCTCGGAGGCCTGGCACATGCGCGTCACCG
>JAXMIV010000710.1:0-3203 GCA_034377045.1 Prosthecobacter sp.
TGTCGCGGCCGCACCGAGTTTGTGGGGGGAGGCGTGCAGTTATCGTTGCCCTCAGCGCAAAAGAGGTTCTGAATCGTTCCCATGAAAGCGATGCTTGCAGCGGCGTTTCTCATGGCGGCGACCCTCCACGCCAGCGACTACCAGGCGGACTATGCCGCACTCAAGGCGAAGGTCGGCCGGGAGCACCTGGAGCAACACCTCGCGGAATGGCGTAAAAGCGATCCGGACAATCCCAATGCCTGGATCCTATCCGCGAATTGGGCGCTCGATGAGGCAGACGTGGCGATCGTGGGCCGCGGGGAAGGCGCCACATTGCCGCCCGGGAATTACAAACTCGAAATGCGCGAGGGGAAAGTCGTGGTGATCGACGCCAAGGGAAAGGTGGCCGGCGGCATCGTGCCGGACCCAGCCCAGGCCGGCATCATCAAGGCGGCCTGGTTTATTTCCGAAGCGCTCAAGAAGTGGCCGCATCGCGCCGACATGCATTGTGGACTGGCGACAGTCTATGCCCGCGGGGCGTTCTGGCCGGAACACGTCGCCGCGCTGCGGGGCTTCGTGAATGCGGCGCGCAGCCAGGCCGGAAAGCTGCGGTGGTGCCATGATGCGCCGCTGGACGCACCGGAAGATGTCTTTCTCGCGGACAAGCTGCACAGCTTTGCGCGGCAACAGTTCGACCACGAGAGCAAGGGCGCCGATCAGCGTTTCTTCGAGATCGCCCAGATGACGGCGAGGGCCTGCCCGAAATCACCCAAGGGCTACAACGACCTGGCGGCTTATCACGGTTTGTCGGAGAACTGGAAAGCCGCTCAGTTCCTCCTGGAAAGAGCGGCGAAAGTCGCACCCGACGATGCGCTCGATAGGATGAATTTGGGCGACAACAGCCAGCGCCTGGGCCGGGCGGAGGTAGCGCGCAACGCCTATCAGCACGTGATAGATTTGCAGTCGAATCCCGCGCTGGTGAAGGACGCGCAGGCCAAGCTGGAGGCGCTCGGCAAGGGAACGCGCTGAGAGCGCCTCTCTCGCGGAGCCGCGATCATTCCCGGGCCTTGCTATCGAGCAGCAACGTCACCGGCCCGTCATTGATCAAGGCCACCTGCATCATCTCTCCAAAGCGGCCGGTGGCGATGGGCCGCGCCATCAACGCCGCAAGCCGACCGGCCATGGCGTCGTAAAGCGGCATGGCGGTATCCGGCTTCGCGGCTCGATGCCAGCTTGGTTTGGTTCCCTTCCGGGTGCTGGCGAAAAGCGTGAACTGGCTGATGAGAAGCAGTCCCCCGGAACACTCCACAACGCTGCGGGTCAGCGCGCCTGTCTCGTCCGCGAAGAGCCGGAGATTCACGATCTTGCCGGCCAGCCATTCCAGGTCCTCAGCCGTGTCCGTGGTTTCGATCCCGAGCAGGACGACTAATCCTTGGGCGATGCTGCCATGCACCTCGCCGCCGATAGCGACGGAAGCGGAACTCACTCTCTGGATGACGGTGCGCATAAGACGCCACCTCACTACCACGCCTGGAAGGCGAATGTCGTGGGCGAAATCCAACGCCAAAAGCCGATCGCGCCAAAAGTGTGCTAATTTTTTAGCATATTCTTCTTGCCGCCCTCCGTGGGTATGCTAAAAATTTCGCATGCCTGATCCCAACAGTCGTCAACTCAGCCGGCGGGAACGCCAGATCATGGACATCGTTTACGCCCGCGGCGAGGCCGCGGCGGCCGAGGTTCATGAGGCGCTCCCGGACGCCCCCAGCTATTCTTCGGTGCGCGCGCTTCTGCGCATCCTCGAGGAGAAAGGTCACCTCAAACATCGGGAGGACGGCCCGCGCTACATCTTCATGCCTACCGAGCCGCGCGCCAAGGCCAGCCGCTCCGCGCTCCAGCGGGTGGTGCAGACTTTCTTCGACGGATCGCTTTCCAGTGCGGTCGCCGCCCTCGTGGACGGGGAAGGCGGCAAGCTTTCCGCCGAAGAACTCCAGCGCATCGAAGCCATCATCAAAGCCGCCCGCAACCGGTCCAAATAACCACACCCCCATGAACACCGAAATTCTCCTACCCTTTCTCTGCGAGATGCTGGCCAAAAGCGCCGCGATCCTGCTTTTGGCGGCTCTGATCGTCCGTGTCTGGCGGCGCGCATCCGCGGCGCAGCAGCATCTGGTCTGGTTCAGCGCGCTCGGGGTGATCCTGCTCCTGCCCATGACCCGGCTCGTCACGCCCCGCTGGTCGGTGCCGATCGAACCGCCTAGCAAGGTAAGTGTCACCCTGGCGCCCGTCCAGCCGCTCGCGCTCGATTCGCCGCTGACATTCTCTGAGTCCGCCGCCCCCCGCACCAGAGCGCCGGGGGTGGACCCTGCCAGATTGGCGTATCATCGTCACCGGAGTATGGCTGGCTGGAAGCGTGGGCCTGCTGGTCTATCGGATGCTCGGCAGCTGGCGGCTGCGACGTCTGAAGAGAACCAGTGCACGGCTGGGAGACGTCCGGGTGATGGAGATGCATCGCGACATTCTGCGCGAACTCGGAATCCGGCAAAACGTCGATGTGCACGTCTCCGAGGAATGCCACGTGCCGATGACCTGGGGCGCGCGGCAGCCCGTCCTGGTCCTGCCCCAGGCAGCGCTGGAGTGGAGCGACAGCCGATTGGAGAGTGCCCTGCGGCATGAGGCCGGGCACATCAGCCGCCAGGACTATCTGGTGCGCTGGCTGGCGCACCTCGTTTGCGCCGCCTATTGGCCCAATCCCCTCGTCTGGCTGGCCGCGCGGGCTCTGCGGACCGCTCAGGAACGGGCGACCGACGATCTGGTGCTGCGGGCCGGCGCCCCTCCGGAGGAGTATGCGACCCAACTCTTCGATGCCGCCCGCACGGTAGCGGCGCATGGCCTCTTCGCCCGGCACGCCGTGACCATGGCCACGCCCTCGACCCTGGAAACGCGTGTGCTGGCCATCGTGGACCATCGGCGCAATCGCCGTCCCCTTAGCCGGAGAGCGGCCGCGCTGGGATCAGCCGGAGTCGCCGCGGCGCTGGCGATCTGCGCAGCGGCTCAATTGCAGGGCGCCGATGCGAAACCGACGGGAAAATCAGGAGCTTCCGCCACGGTGCCCGCCGGGAACGAACCGGCGCAGATTCTCATCCTCACGAAATTCATCGAATTCGCCCCAAAGTTCCCGGAGAGCGATTTCCCCATGCCGCAGGAGGTGACAGTCTATTCGGACC
>JAXMIV010000711.1:0-3270 GCA_034377045.1 Prosthecobacter sp.
TTGCTTCACGAAGCCGCCTATGCTGGCGACTTCACTGACACCTTCTTCGGCGTTGAGCTGGTAGCGAACATACCAGTCCTGGATCGAGCGCAGCTCGGCGAGGTCAAAGCCTTCACCTTCCACCGTATACCAAAATACCTGTCCCAGCGCCGTGGCATCCGGGCCGATGACAGGAACCACGCCACGCGGCAGACGTTGCTGAACCACGTTCATGCGCTCGATCACCCGCGAGCGAGCCCAGTAGTAGTCCACCTCGTCTTTGAAAATGACGAAGACCATGGAGAAGCCGAAGCCTGACATGCTGCGGATGGTCTTCACGCCTGGCGTACCCGTTAGTGCCGTGGTCAACGGATAAGTGATCTGATTGTCGACATCCTGGGGCGAGCGGCCGTCCCAATCCGCATAGACGATCACCTGCTTTTCACCGATATCGGGAATGGCATCAATGGGAGTTTCCCGCAGGGCATAGAGGCCGCCAAAAAGCAGTCCGAGCACACCGACAAAAACGAGAAATGGATTGCGCAGACACGCACCGATGATCCAGGAAGTCATGGGAGATCCTCAATGTTTGTGACCCGCAGGCATCGTGGCCTTGGCGGCGGGCGGCGGCGGAGCCGTTGCGTCTTTTGCCGCGGGCATCGCCATTCCACCATGACCTGAGTGACCCGCGGAAGGCGCCTGGCCTTTTGGGTAAAAGAGGCTTGGCAGGCCGGCGATTTGGAATTGGGAATCGAGCAGGAAATTGCCGCGTACCACCACCCGGTCACCTTCCTTCACACCAGCAAGCACCGGATAAAAATCGCCGCTGCGAGGTCCAAGCTTCACTTCGACGGGACGATAAACATCTTCACTCACCTCCACATGCACCAGCTTGCGCGTGCCTGAGTCCAGCACCGACGTGAGAGGAATCGCCAGCACTTGCGCCGGCTTCGCAGGTTCCGCTTTGCCGGGGATCTGAACGAGCGCCATCTGGCAAACGGGACATGGCCCCGCGATATCACGCAGCACTTGCGGGTGCATTGGGCATGACCAGCGGCCTTCGACGCCACTCGGAGCCGCCGAGCCGTCCGCAAGCAGCGGCACCTCCACCTGGGCACTGACGAACATGCCGGGCTTAAGTTTCCGATCCTTGTTTTGCAACGACACAATGACCTTCACCGTGCGTGTTTCCTCACTCAGTGTCGGATTGATGAACCAGACGCGCCCGGTAAAGGTTTCGCCGGGATAGGACTCGGTGGTGGCGGCGACTTCCTGGCCATAGCGGATCATGCCCAGTTCGTATTCGTAAACGTCCAGATACAGCCAAACCGAATCCAGATTGGCCAGTTTGTAGAGCATGTCGCCGGGTTTCACCATGCTGTTTTGCACCACCATCTTTTCGGTGACCGTGCCACCCATCGGCGCCATCAGCGTGACGCGCTGGGTGACTTTGCCTTCCCGCAAAAACTCGTCGATCTGCTGAGGCAGCAATCCCCAGCGTTCCAGCTTGGTGCGCGCCGCCTCGAGTAGTGTCTTGTCCGCGGGATCATTCCTCCCGAGCAACAACTCGCGCTGGGCGACGGCGAGATCAGGACTGTAGATCTCAGCGAGGTGATCCCCCTTCTTCACTTCCACGCCGGTGAAGTTGACGAAGAGATTCTCCACATAGCCCTCCACGCGGCTTGTGATGGTGGCCAGCCCCGTTTCGTTGTAACCAATCTTCCCAAAGGCGCGGAGCGTGTGCTTCAGCTCACGCCGTTCGACCAGCGCCGTCTCCAGTGCCGCACGTTCCTGAGCCAACTCGGCGATGTGGAGCGTGCCTTCGCCCATGTCATGAGCCGCGTCGTGTCCTTGGTGCTCCTCAGCACGTGGTGGTGGCCGCGAACTCCAGAAAATGCCAGCCACCGCGAGCACCACCATGCCAGCAATGATGACAATCAGACGTTTGCTTTTCATGATGCGATTCCTTCAAGTTCCCCAACTTTCGTCAGCGAATGTTTCGTCCCAGCGCCGCGCTCCAACGCACCTTGGCGAGATTGTAATCCCGCAGTGCATTCACCGTGTCCATTTCCACCATGAGAAGCTGATCGCGTGCCCTCAGCAGATCCTGGAGCGACGCCTTGTTGTTGGCGTAGGCTTCGCGCACACGCTCGATTTGCTGCCTCGCCAGAGGAAGAAGTTGCGTGTTGTTTTCGGTGAGGAATGGCCGCAAGCGGTCCATCTCCTTTTTTGCCGAAGAAACCTCCCCAGCCGCCTTCAGTCGCAAGGCCTGCACCTCAGCCAGCGCTCGCGAACGCATCGCCGTTGTCTCCGCGATCTCGCCCTGATTCCTGTTCCAAAAAGGCAGCGGGATGGATATTCTCACGCCGATCATCGTCTCATTCTCCAGGCCCATGGGTTCGTCCATGGTGCGTGAGCGATCCACCATCACCCCGGCGGACACATCTTCCCATTTCCGTGCTTTGGCCAAGTTCACCGACTGTGCCGCTGCATCCACGCGATGCAACGCCGCTTGAATGTCCGGGCGCACATCATTTGACTGGACACGACTGGCAGCGGTTGCCTCTGGCAAAGCGCCGGTTACCGCCAGTTCGTCGTTCGCCGAGAGGCCGAGCATCGGCTTGAGTAACTCGTTCATGGCCGCGATCTCCGCCTGCCTTTTGCGGATTGAATTGCGCTGTTGACGGGCTTCGAGGCGCATCTGCCCGGCATCAATCGCAGACTCATTCGCGGCAGCGCGCGCGGTGGCGATCTCCGTCAGTTTCTCCGCGAGCGTCGCCTGGCCTTCCGCTATGCCAATCTCCGCCTGCATCGCCAGAATTCTTACCGCCATGGACTCTGCCTCAGCGATGAGCATTCGCCGTTTATCATCGACTTCAGCTTCCGCCGCCGCGATCTGCGCCGCCGTCACCGTTTTCTCAATTCGCAGGCGTGCCGTGACGGGAAACTTCTGCATCAAGCCGACGCTGAATCCGCCCTCACGGCCTTGGGTCATGTGCCGGCCGGAAACTTCGATTTCCGGATTCATCAGCCGGCCTGAGCCGAGATGCCGGCCTTTGGCCTCCGCAATCATGAAGCGTGCCGCGATGAGATCGGGGTTTTTGGCACTCACCCTGACCGCGATATCGTCAAGCGTGACGGCCCCCTTTAAACTCAGCATGCCGCCAAACAAGGCCACGATGGCCAGTATGAAGGCTTTGAAGGGCATGGCGGCAAGTGATTGAGTTGTGGCTGCCGGCCAGCCGGCCGGCAGCTCACAATCGAGTGAGTGGTTAGCGGTGTTTCACGACC
>JAXMIV010000712.1:0-4855 GCA_034377045.1 Prosthecobacter sp.
TGTGATGAAACATTTGACGCTGCGCGGCCCGGCGGACCCTCTGGCACGCCGCATCGTGGAGGCGCTTGCAGTTGCATTGCGCCGCAGCGGCTCGTCACTCGAGCAGGCGGCGACGGCTGCCTTCAAAGCCGCCGCGGATCAGCAGAGCCTGCGCTGGCTGGATGATCTGAAAGGCAAGGTGATGGCGGATGTGACTGGCGCGAATGTGGCGGTAGAAAACCTATCGCATGCGTTGGGCTTGCTGCCGGATTTGGTCAGCGCCGGGGAAGCCATCCCGAAACTCATGCCCTTCCTGGTGGCGACCCAGCCCGTCGAAATCCAGACCATTGCGCTGGAGGCTCTCACCGCTTTTCGAAATGAACCCGAAGTGGCACGGACGTTGATTGGGTCATGGAAGTCACTGAGCCCCGCCCTGCGTGAAAAAGCACTCTCGGCGTTTCTAAGCTACCCAGATCGAATCACCGCGCTGCTCGGCGCCCTTGAGGCCAAGGACATTCCTGCGGCGCAGATCAGTACGTCCACTCGAGCTTTGCTAACCAAGAACAAGGACAAGATGATCGCCGAACGGGCCGCGAAAATTTTTGGCGATGGAGCGTCGGGCGCCCGCAAGGATGTCATAACCAAGTACGAAGCGGCGCTGAGGTCCGAAGGGGATGCTGCGCGCGGCTCAAAAATCTATGAGCTGGTTTGCATGGTGTGCCATCGGTACAAGGATCGCGGCAACGATGTGGGCCCCAATCTCGGCACGATCCAGGCCTGGACGCCCGATCAACTGCTCACCAACATCCTCGATCCGAACCGCGAAGTTTCGCCTAACTTTGCGTTGTACATCATCGAAACCAACGATGGTCGTACCTTGACCGGCCTCATTGCCAGCGAAACCGCGGGCAACCTGATCGTGAAACGCCCCGATGGCGGCGCGGAGGAGGTTTTGCGGACGGATATCAAATCCCTCACCAGCCCTGGCATCTCGCTCATGCCGGAAGGGTTGGAGGCGGCGATCACACCGCAACAGATGGCGGATTTGATGGCCTATCTCCGGCAGCCGTGAGTCACCGCAGTTCAGGGATCTTGGCCAGCACCTGCTCAAATAGATCCACGGATGATTCGCTGATGATCTTGAGCGTGTCGCGCATCTGGGCGCGTTCGGCCATCGACATCAGTTCGGCGTAGCTGAAGTCGCCGACCGCCGCGCGTACTCGCTTGCTGAGGATGATGGCATCGCTGGTGCCGCCGAGCGTCATGTCCTCCAGCACGTCATCCGCGTGGTGGGTGAGCCAGCGCCGATTTTCCTGCAACACGGCGGCCAGCAGTCCCGCTTGTTCGGGCCGCCAGCCATCGCTGAAAAGCTTGGCGAGTTCACCTTCGGGTTTCGCAATGCGCATGTAATGAAACTGCGCCGCCTCCACGGGAGTTGCGGCCATGGCATGGAGTATGTTAGGCCAGTCAAGATGCAGTTCTTTGATACCGATTTCGTGGTAGGCAAAGAGATCCTGGATGGGCCGGTTGCGCGGGGTGTAGGTGCCGTCCAGCAGTTTCATGCGGATGCCGGGGCGAATGGATTTGATTAGCGAGTCGCCGACCATGTGCACCATCCAGCCGAAGAGGTAGGCGATGGACGCCTCGGCGTGTGGATTGGCCTTCACGTGGTCGCGAATCGCCAGCGCGCAATAGTCATCGAGATGATCCCAGGGCACGGCCAGTTTGGCATCATCGCCGGCCCAGCCAAAGACCAGATGCGCGCGCCCGTAGAACATTTGGTGGATCTGTTTGGGCCGGTAGCTTTGGCCCTGAAATTCCAGCGACCACGGCTGGACCGCGCCACCGGTGATGGGGCTGCGTTCGAGAGGCACGGTTCCAAAACCAACTTCCCGTCCCGTGTCCACGCAAACCGCTTCCGGCATGACCTGGATATCGCAGCCAATGTAGGCGCCGGCCAGATAACTTGCCTCATGCTTTGTCAGCAGTGATGCCACTGCGAGGCCGCGTTTCGATGCCTCACGCGCCGCGAGGAGGCCATACATGCTGTGTCCGACGAGTCCGCTCATGGTGAAGTTTCGACTTAGCTTTCGGTCATGATGATTTTTCCGGCGCCGGTGCGCAGCCGAGTGTAAGACTACGGCAGTCAGTGGGACTCTTGTTCAGGATTGAAGAGGGGGATTGCGAGCGTAGTCATGCTTTCAACCATGATGCGACATTCTTTCTATTTCCTGATTTGCGTGGCCGCCTGCCTCGGCGCCAGTACCGCCGGAGGCGAAGAACCGCCGCCCATTCAAGAATCCTGGGAGACGGGCTATACCGGCAAGGACGCCACAGGCCCGCAGGTGTTGGGTTATTGGAAATTTGATGCGGGGGGCGAACTCAAAGACAGTTCGGGCAAGGGCAATGATCTCACGCTCCAGGGCGCAGTCTTGACTGCGGCAGGCAAAAGCGGCGGCGGTCTGGAGTCTTTTCCAGGTATCCCGGTGGAGGACAAGACTCATGCGGCGCGGACTGTAGCACACCCGGCGTTGTCACCGAAAGGCGCCTTCAGTGTGGAGATGTGGATTCGTCCGAAGGCTGATTTTAAACCCGAACAGCGTTGCATCATTCTCGACAAAAAGTACGTCGATCACACCGATTACCAGTGGCAGATCAGCGAAGCAGACAAGGCCGGGCAGCGGTACCTGCGGATGCATCTCGGATTTGGCAGCAACTCGAAGACCTTTTCCTCAGCGCCGCTGAAGCTGGAAGCAGAGACGTGGCAACACATCGCGTTTACTTACGATGCCGAAGGCACGGGCTGTTTCTTCAAGAACGGCGAGGCGGTGGGCACGATGTCCCTGGCGGGCTGCGGACCGATCACACCGGGCACGAAGCCATTGAGCATCGGCGATCGCATCGGCAGCAGCTACAGCGGCTTTCCCGGAATGATCGATGAAGTGCGCCTTTGCGAAGGACTGCGTCACTTTGAGCAGGTGTCGCTGGTGATCGCCAACGGCCGCCGGGTCTGGCGGCGCATGGAGCCCGCCAAGCCGCAGGACATCGTTTGCACCAACCTGCGCCGGGAGACGATGACCGGTGCGGTGCTGAAGGTGACCTATGATGGCAAGCAGGAGACGTTTACGCTTCCGGATCTGCGCACAGGAGCGTCCTTCACGATCAAGTTCAACATCGATACCAGCCTCAAATCAAAGGACTACACCCTGCGCGCACGGCTGGAACTCGCGGCGCCGAAGCCCTACACCACCGAGCAAAGCGTGGACTTTCTCATCGTTCCGCGGCCGCCGCCGCGCATGCCTGTCGTCATGTGGGGTGCGAGCCCGGAGGAGTCGGCGCGGCTGAAGGAAATCGGTTTCACCCACAGCCTCGGCCTGCATGCGGATGTGGGAGAGATTTGGAGCAAAGGGCAGGAAGCCCCTCCGGGAAAGCCGGAGCAGATCGCCGCGACGCGAAGCATGCTTGATCGTGCCCTTGCCGATGATCTGGGCGTCGTCGCCAGCCTGGCGCCTGCGGGTATCCTGGAGAACGATCCCAAATATGCGCGGGTCGATCGACAGGGGAAGCCCTACACACGGAAAGATATCTGCGCCTCCATGCCGGAGCTGCCGCGGTTCTTTGAAAATGTGGGCCGCAGCGTCGCGAAGGCCTATGGCGATCATCCGGCCTTTGCCGCGGCCTTGATCGACACCGAGGTTCGCGATTCCTCGCAGCCTTCATTCAATGCTGTGGATGTGGAAGGCTATCGCAAATTCGCCGGCGCGGACATTCCTGCCGAAGTGGTCATACGCAACGGTGTGGAATGGAGCAAGCTGAAGGACTTTCCCGCCAATCGAGTCATCCCCGACGATCATCCAATCCTCAAATACTACCGCTGGTTTTGGACCGTTGGCGACGGCTGGAACGCGCTGCATTCGGCGCTGAACAAAGGCCTCAAGACCGCCGGACGCCGCGATCTTTGGACGTGGTTCGACCCTGCGGTTAGGCAGCCCAGCATCAGCGGCGCCGGTGGTACGGTCGATGTTTTGGGACACTGGACGTACACGTATCCTGATCCGCAACGCATCGGCCTATGCGCGGACCAGCTCTTTGCGATGAGCGAGGCCAGCGCGCGCCACCAGCGGGTGATGAAGATGACGCAGCTCATTTGGTACCGTTCGCAAACCGCGCCGATCAAAGCGGGAGATCCAGGCGACACGGTCCCCTGGGACGATCACGATGCCGATGCGGCCTACATCACCATCGCGCCGATGCATCTGCGCGAGGCCTTCTGGACGAAAATCGCGCGCCCGATCCAGGGCATCATGTATCACGGCTGGCAATCCCTCGTGCCAAATCCTGAAAGCACCAGCGCGTATCGTTACACGAATCCGAATACGGTGCATGTATTGAAGCAATTGATTCATGAGGTCGTCGTTCCGCTCGGACCCACGCTCATGGCGATTCCTGATGAGCGCAGCGAGGTGGTCATGCTGGAGAGCTTTACCTCGCAGATGTTCGCGCGGCGCGGCAGCTATGGTTCAAACACGGGATGGTCAGCCGATCTCTGGCTGGCGCTGCAGCATGCGCATGTGCAGACGGATATTCTTTATGAAGAGACCCTGCTCAAGAAAGGTGGGCTGAGCGGCCGCAAGATATTGCTCATGCCGGAATGCGATGTGCTCACTCAAACCGTCGTGGCACAAATTCAGGCGTGGCAGAAGAAGGGCGGCAAGATCATCGCCGATGAGAATCTCTGCCCGGGGCTCAAGGCAGACCTAGTGTTGCCCAGCTTCAAACGCGTCAAGAAGGCGGATGAAGACAAGGCCAAGGTGCTGGAACTCGCCAAAACACTTGGGCCGCAGGTCGCCGCCCTCGGCGTGATTTCCAAGGCTAC
>JAXMIV010000713.1:0-15085 GCA_034377045.1 Prosthecobacter sp.
CTCGATGAGCCGCATCTGGCCCGGCAACGCGACGCCCTGGATGCCTGCGTGAGCAAAATGGATCGCCCGCAGCGGGATCTGCTCATGGAAGCCTACCAGCCGCAGGCCAGCATTCAGAAAATTGCCACCCGCAGCGGGCGCACCGTCGGCGGCTTTTATCAGTGGCTGCACCGCGTCCGCCGGCTCCTGCTGGATTGCATCCGTCGCGAACTCAACCGGGAGACGCTGTCATGAACTTTGAGCCGGATTGGGAAACGCTGCTGGCCCGTCATCTCGACGGCCAGACCACCGCGTCCGACATGGCTGCGCTCAATGAGCGGCTGCGCACGGATGCCCAAGCGCGCAGCGAGTTCGCGGAAATGCTGAACCTGGACTCAGCGCTCGCCGCCATGGCCGGCGGGTACCAAACCCGCGTCCGCGCGACGAGCTACCGCATGAGCTGGCCGCGAATCACCGCCATGGCCGCGATGTTCGCGGTGTTGGCCACTTCCGCCTGGCTTTGGTGGATGCCGCACGCGCCCTTTGCCACCGTCCTCAGCAGCGCCGGTTCTGCCCTAACAGAAGGTATCGTCTTGCGCGGCGAGATCCAGGATCTGCAGGCCGGCACTGTGGAACTCGTGACCCAACGCGGCGCCCGTGTCGTCATCGAAGCCCCGGCCGCCTTCCGCTTCGAATCCGCGCAACGGCTGCACCTTCTGCACGGCCGCGCCGCCGCCGATGTACCACCCACGGCCAAAGGCTTCACCATCGTCACTCCGAGGGGCGATGCCGTCGATCTCGGCACCAAGTTTGGCGTCGATGTCACCACGCAAGGCGCGGCCGAAATCCACGTGTTCCAGGGTGAGGTAATTGCCCAGCCCAAAGGCAGCGGTAAACACCAAAGCCTGCGCGATGGCGAAGCCCTCACCTTGCAACCCGGCACCGGGGCCGCTCGTGAGCTCCGCCCTGCCGCCTTCATCCGTTCCGATGAAATGGCCTCCCTGAGCGCCGGCCTAACCGCAGGTCAGAAAGCCCGCTCGGAAAACGCTCTCGCCGCCCTGCGCCACGATCCAGCCTTGATCGCTCTCCTGGATTTTGAATCGGCCGAGCCTCTACCCGGCACCTATCGTTTGGTGCAGGGCCGCTGGCCCGGATCGCGCGCGCCAGAGTTCGTCAATGTCGGCGACCACATGAAACTGGACGTCGGCGGCGACAAGTCCTGGCCGCGACTCACCCTCGCCGCCTGGGTCCGGCTAGATCAATTGGGCGAGCCTTATCAATCCCTCTACCACACCGACGGCTGGCAGGAAGACAAACCCGGCCAGGTGCATTGGATGATCAACCGCGACACCAGTATGCGCCTGGCCCTGCGCCAGAACACCCTGGCTCCCGGCGCCAAGGAACACGACGGCTATCCGGACTCGCGCACCCCCGTCCTGCCGGAGCGCGGGCGTTGGGTTCACCTCGCCGCCGTTTACGATGCCTCTGCCCACACCGTGCGCTTCTATTTCAATGGAGCGTTCGATCAGGAGGTGCGCCTCGCCGTGGCGCATCCGGCCCGCCTGGGTTCCGCCCAAATCGGCAATTGGAATCAGCGGGACCGCAAGCTCAGCGGCCGCGTCGATGAGCTGCTTTTGTTAGGCCGCGCCATGACCGATGCCGAGGTCCGCGCCCTCCACGCCGCTGGCAATCCCTACCGCTGAATCACGCATAATGAAGAGACTCCTGCCCCTCGCCCTGATGACCGCGCTGCCGGCATCCGCCGCCGTCGACTTTGCCCGCGAAGTCAAACCCATCCTCGAACAGCATTGCTACTCCTGCCACGGCGAGAAAAAACAGAAGTCAGGCCTGCGCCTCGATGTCAAATCCGCTGCTCTCAAAGGCGGTGATTATCACGCTCCGGCCATCCTTCCGGGAAAAGCCGCTGACAGCCCCCTGCTCAAATTCATCCGTGGCGAAGATCCCGATATCCTCATGCCGCCGAAAGGCCCGCGTCTCACGGCTGCGGAGATCGCCACCCTCGCAGCCTGGATCAATGAAGGCGCCGTCTGGCCGGATGGCGTGGACTCGGTGAAATTGGCGGACAATCGCAAGCACTGGTCCTTCCAACCGCTGCCTCCACAAAAACCCGGCAGCTCAATCGATACCTTCATCAAGGCGAAGTTGCAGGAGAACGGCCTAACCATGAATCCGTCTGCTGACCGCCGCACCCTCATCCGCCGGCTCTATCTCGTGCTCCATGGCCTGCCGCCCTCGGTTGAAGAAGTGAACGCCTTTGTCGCCGACCCTGACCCGCGCGCATTCGAGAAGCTGGTGGATCGCCTGCTCAACTCGCCTCGTTACGGTGAACGCTGGGCGCGTCACTGGCTCGATGTCATTCCCTTTGGCGAGACCCATGGCTTTGAAGTCAACACCCCGCGCGAAAACGCCTGGCCTTATCGCGACTACGTCATTCAGTCGTTCAACAAGGACACGCCCTACCCGCGCTTCATCATGGAGCAACTCGCCGGAGACACCCTCGGCATGGATGCCGCCACCGGCTTCATCGTTGCCGCCGCGGCCCTGCTTCCCGGCCAGATCGGCAAGGACGAGGAATCGAAGGACAAAGCCCGGCAGGATGAACTCAACGACATGATCTCGGGCACCGGTGGTGCCTTCCTCGGACTGACTCTGCACTGCGCCCGCTGCCACGATCACAAGTTCGATCCCGTCTCCCAAAAAGATTACTATGCCATCCAGGCCATCTTCGCCGGCGTTCGCCACGGTGAACGCCCGCTGTCTTCAGCTAAATTCGAAGACGCGGAAAAGGAACACGCGGAACTCCTGCCAAAGCTCATCGCCGCCACCCACCGCCTGATTCAGTTCGAGCCCCTCGCCGGGCAGCGCGTGGCGGTGCATGCCCGCCGCAACATCGACCGCTTCAAGCCGGTCACGACCACAAAGGTGCGCTTCGCCGTTCTCGCGACTTCGGAGAATAATCGCTATGAACCGTGTCTGGATGAACTCGAAATCTACAGCACTGAGGGAAAAAACGCCGCTCTCGACGCGAAGGTCGTGGCATCCGGCAGCATGAAGAGTTCCAAACACCGCCTGGAGCACCTCAATGACGGCCACTATGGCAACGAACGCAGTTGGATTTCCAACACCAAAGGCACCGGCTGGGTCGAGCTTGAGTTCTCGCAGCCCCAAACCATCGAGGCCGTCGTCTGGGGCCGCGATCGTTTGGAGAAGTTACGGGATCGCCAGATTGTGAAGTATCGCATTGAGGCATTCGCTGACAAAGCCTGGACGACCATCGCTTCCTCTGCGGATCGCAAGGCCTATGCGAACGAGAAAACGCAGGCGCAGATGCCCGAGCCGCGCGGCATCACGCCCGAACGAGTCGCCGATTGGCACCGCGTGCGTGGTGAGATCGAAGACCTGGAAAAGCGCCTGCAAAGTTTTGTCTCGACTCCCATGGTCTACGCCGGTCGTTTCGAGCAGCCCGGGCCTACCCACAAGCTCTATCGTGGCGAGGCGGCGCAAAAGCGCGAACAAGTCACCCCCGGCGCCGTCGAGGCCATTGGCGCTCCCTTGCATTTGCGCGCCGACACACCTGAAAAAGATCGCCGCGTCGCCTTTGCCAAGTGGTTAGGCGCTCCCAAGAATCCCCTGCCCGCCCGCGTCCTGGTGAACCGTCTCTGGCTTCAGCATTTCGGCGAAGGCATCGTCAGCACACCGAATGACTTCGGCGTCAATGGCGCCCGCCCTTCGAATCCCGAACTCCTCGACTGGCTCGCCGCCGAGTTCATTCGCGGCGGCTGGAGCATCAAGCACATGCAGCGCCTCATCGTCACCAGCGCCGCCTGGCAGCAGGACTCCCACGTGCCGGTGTCGTCCCCCAAAGATCCGCGCACCGTCGATGCCGCCTGCCGCCTCCTCTGGCGCTTCCCGCCTCGCCGGCTCGAAGCTGAAGCCGTCCGCGACGTCATGCTCGCCACGGCGGGCACCCTCGATCTGCGCATGGGCGGACGTGGCTACAGCGTCTTCGCGCCTAACTCCAATTATGTTCGCGTTTATGATCCCAAAGTCGAATACGGCCCCACCGAGTGGCGGCGCATGGTTTATCAAACCAAAGTACGCATGGCCCAGGACTCCACCTTTGGCGCCTTCGATTGCCCGGATGCCGGTCAGTCCTCGCCCAAACGCTCCCGCTCCACCACACCCTTGCAGGCACTGAACCTTTTTAATAGCGGCTTCGTCAATCAACAGGCCGCCCTCTTGGCCACACGCGTTGAAAAGCAGGCCGGCGACAATATCTCCAAGCAGGTGCAATGCGCCTTTGAACTCGCCTTCAATCGCCCGCCCGCTGCCGATGAAGCCAAAGAATGCGAACAGCTCACGCGCGAGCATGGCCTCACCGCGCTTGGCCGCGTGATTTTCAACACCAACGAATTCCTCTTCCTGCCATGAACGACGGTCCCCTTTCACCTTCCGGCCATCGCCTGCTCAATCGCCGCGGCTTTCTCCAGCACGCCACCACCGGTCTCGGCAGCATCGCCTTGGCCAGCCTACTCCAACGCCAGGGCCTCATGGCCGCCACGCCGATCCGTCCGGAGATCCGCGCGGAGAATCCACTCGCCGCCCGCATGCCGCATTTCGCGCCGAAGGCCAAGCGTGTCCTCATCATGTTTTGCTCCGGCGCCTGCAGCCAGCTCGAATCCTGGGATTGGAAACCCCAGCTCGCGCGCATGGACGGCAAACCCCTGCCCGGCGCCAAAGACAGTTTCCTCACCTTCCAGGGTGAAAACGGCAACCTCGTGCGCCCGCTCTACGACTTCAAGCCGCGCGGCCAATCCGGCAAGATGACCTCCGACATGTTCCCGCACCTCGCGGAACTCACCGATGACTTGTGCTTCATCCACTCCATGACGGCCAAGTCAAATACTCACGGCCCCGCTGAAAACCAAATGAGCACCGGCTTCACCCTCGATGGCTTCCCCAGCATCGGCGCGTGGTCAAGCTATGCGTTAGGCTCCGAAGCCGATGACCTGCCCGCCTTCGTTGCCATTCCCGATCCGCGCGGCGTTCCCCAGGCCGGTGTCAATCATTGGTCAAATGGCTTCCTGCCCGCCGTCTTTCAAGGCACCGCCTTCAATGCCAAAAAACCCATCTACAATCTCTCCGCCCCTGCCGGCATCTCCGCCTCCGGTGACGCCGCCGCACGTGATATCCTGCAGCGCCTCAATCATCGCCACCTCGAGCAATACCCCGGCGACTTCGAATTGTCCGCCCGCATCGCCAGCTACGAGCTCGCCGCCAAGATGCAGCTCTCCGTGCCCGAAGTCAGTGACCTCTCCAAAGAATCCGCCGCCACTCTCAAAGATTACGGCGCCGACAATCCCAATCCCGTCGCCAGCGGCTTCGCCAAGAACTGCATCCTCGCCCGCCGCCTCCTGGAACGTGGCGTCCGTTGCGTTCAGCTTTTCAATGGCGCCTATGCCATGGGGGAAGGCATCGGCAACTGGGATGGCCACAAAAAACTCAAGGAGCAGTACGACATCCACGCCCCCATCTTCGACAAACCCGCCGCCGCCCTCATCCGCGATCTCAAGCAGCGCGGCCTGCTTGAAGACACCCTCGTCGTCTGGATGACCGAATTCGGCCGCATGCCCACCTTCCAAAAGGGCGCCAGCGGCCGCGATCACAACCCCAACGGCTTCACCACCTGGATGACCGGCGCCGGTGTCAAAAAAGCCTTCAGCTACGGCGCTACTGATGAACTCGGCCACAAAGCCGTCGAAAACATCACCACCATCTACGACCTCCACGCCACCATCCTTCACTTGTTAGGCCTCGACCACGAACGCCTCAGCTACTACCACAACGGCATCGAACGCCGCCTCACCGACGTGCATGGGCATGTGGTGAAAGCGGTGCTTGCATAGAATTATCGGCGATGAATTCCATGGTTTGGATGTCTCCGATGATGCCTCACGACAACGATCTTGACTGCTTGTGAACCAACGCGAAACAAGATGTGATATGGAAAGCGACCCATGTTGAATCGTCGCAAGCCTAATCGGTAAAAATGATACCTCTCGGGATGTTCGGAAATCTTCCGGAATGCAGAGGCCAGTTCATTCCAGAAGTCGTCTCCCAAGTCCATCGAAATGGTCCGATAGTAGGCAAGAACGGCATCCACATCCCGCTGAACCGCCGGATGATGGACCAACTTCATTGAAGATTCTGGCGCTTCTCTTCAAAATGGCGCATAAATTCTTCGTGACTGATCCCCTCCACTGCACCGGATTCCAATTCGGCGTCGCGTCTAAAAACCTCTTCGTCGGAGACATCATAATCACAGTCCGGCAACGTCGCTAACAAACTCGCAGCGAGTTGGGCGCGGTCACGCACATCCAACTTGAGAGCTTCTGCCTCGATCTCCAGAATGCCAACCATCCTTTAGCTATATCTCGCAACAGGCCTTCGGGCAATTCCAAATTAGGTGGCCGCAAAACGTCCGATTCGTTCTCTGGACAAGCCACCCCCTTCCCCCGTAAGCTTGCTCCGCCATGAAAACCGCCCTCCGCATCGCTGTCGTCGCGCTCCTTTCCCTGAGCCTCACTTCCTGCCTGTTTAAGGAGCCGGTCTTCACCAGCGGCTTCAGCCCCGCCGATCCCGCCCTCGGCGGTGTCTGGATGGCCGAGGGTGAAAACGGCGATCCGCGCGAGCGGGAGTTTGCCGTGCTCGCCGCCGTCGGTGCGGATGCCTACATGCTGCACTATCCCGCGGCTCAGAAGGACGGCACCTATTTCGAAGTCCGCCCGCTGAAAATACGCGATAAAGACCTGTGGCAGGTACGCCTCGTCGCCTCCTTCGATGACGGCCTGCCCGGGAAGGACACCCCCACCTACACCATCGCTTGGTTGCAAAAGACCCCAGACGGCAAGCTCAGCGTCCGTTCCCTGAAAGGCGAAGGCGCCCATACCGCCGGCCCAGCCCAAGCCCGCAAGGCCCTCGAAGACCAGGCCACCGATTGGAACACCCTCTTCGGCGACCCCCAAACCTTCACCCGCCTACCCGACAAGTGAGCGAATTTTCCCACCGCCCGCAGCGTACCCTCAGTCCATGAGACTCCCGTGCCTCGCGCTCCTGCTCACCACCACCGCCACCTTCGCCGCTGACCCCGCCTGGGAGGCCATCGCTCCCACCTTCAAACCCGCCCCGGAATTCGCCGGCCAACTGGGCGATTACCCCTCCCCTCTCCGCTTCAAAGACGGCCGCGAAGTCAACAGCGCCGCCGATTGGCCCGCCCGCCGTAGCGAGATCCTCGCCGAATGGCATCGCCTCATGGGCGCCTGGCCGCCCGTGCTCGATCATCCGCAGCTCGACATCCTCGAAACCACCCAACGCGACGGCTTCACCCAGCACCGCATTCGCCTGCAAATCGCGCCCGAGCAGACCGGCGAAGGCTACCTCCTCGTCCCTCCCGGCAAAGGCCCCTTCCCCGCCGCCTTCGTTCCCTACTACGATCCCGAAACCTCCGCCGGCCTCACCGACAAACCCCTCCGCGACTTCGCCTATCAGCTCACCAAACGCGGCTTCGTCACCCTCTCCATCGGCTCACCCGGTGGCGATGCCCGCAAGCCCATCATGACCGCCGGCGCGCAATGCCAGCCGCTCAGCTATCTCGCCTACGTCGCCGCCAATGCTTGGAACGCGCTCGCCAGCCGCCCCGACGTAGATGCCGCGCATATCGGCATCGTCGGCCATTCCTATGGCGGCAAATGGGCCATGTTCGCCGCCTGCCTTTGGGACAAATATGCCTGTGGCGTCTGGTCAGACCCCGGCATCGTTTTCGATGAATCTCGCGGCAGCATCAATTACCAGGAACCCTGGTATCTCGGCCTCGATCCCGCCCTCACCCGCAAGCCCGGCCTTGTCAGCCCCGAAAGTCCGCGCACCGGCGCCTACAAGGCCTTGATCGAGCAAAAACACGACCTCACCGAACTCCAGGCCCTTATGGCCCCGCGCCCCTTCCTCGTCTCCGGCGGCATCGAAGACCCGCCAAAACGCTGGGTGCCCCTCAATCACGTCATCGCCGTTTACCAACTCCTCGGCCAAAAAGATCGCGTCGCCATGACCAACCGTCCCGATCACTCGCCTAACCAGGAATCCAACGAAAAAATCTACCAGTTCATGGAGTGCTTTTTAAAGCGGCCGCAGTGACAGCTTTGGAGCCCTGGTGAGCGTGATCAATTTCCCGAGCATTGGCCTAGGCCCTACTCGATGTCGTTTTGCTAAGGATCAGGAGTAGCGACAACGGGCTCCCCTCGCCCCGCTTGCGGGGAGAGGGCAAGGGTGAGGGGCCGGTGCTGGAACTCCCATTCTCACCAACGCCTCGCCAAAACCCCATTCCCGCGCAACTCTCTCGCCCCCTCCCTCGTTTCCCCTCTATCCATGATCTCCTGGTTCGCCCGCAATCACGTCGCCGCCAATCTCATCATGCTGACCGTCATGGTCGCAGGCGCGTGGACGCTGTGGACGGACAAGATTCCCCTAGAGGTTTTCCCGGAAGTCCCCTCACGTTACATCAACATCAACGTGCCCTATCCCGCCTCCGCGCCGGAGGAAGTTGAAGAGATGATCGTGATGAAGATTGAGGAGGCCATTCAACAGGTGGCCGGCATCAAGCACATTTACTCCACGGCCGGCTCCGGCGGCGGTTCCCTTTTCATCGAATGCGAAGAGCACCGCAATCCCCGCGAGGTGCTCGACGAGATCAAAATCCTCCTCGATGCCGTGCCTAACATGCCGGATTTGGCGGAGAAGCCCACCATCCAGATCGCTGACGACTTCCACTCCGTCATCACCGTCGTACTCGCTTCGGATATGGCGGAGCGTGATCTGCGCCGCCTGGGAGAGCAGGTGCGGGATGAAATTTCCAGCCTGCCCGGCATCAGCCACGCCAACATCGGCGGCGTCCGGCCGTACGAAATCTCCATCGAAATCCCGGAGGCGACCCTGCGCAAATACGGCCTGAATCTGGAGCGCATCAGTGCCGCCATCCGCACCAGCGCCCTTGACCTTCCCGCCGGCGTTGTTCAGACCGAAGCAGGCGACGTCTCCATCCGCACGCGTGGCCGCGCCTATACGGGTGAGGATTACAGCCGTGTCGTCATCATGACCCGGCCGGATGGCACGAAAGTCACGCTTGGCGAACTCGCCCTCGTCCAGGACGGCTTCAATGAGAATCCGCTCGTTGCCAGCCTCAACGGCAAACGCTGCGTCGTCATCAACGTCATGCGCGAAGGCGGACAGAACGCCATCAAAATCGCGGAAACGGTGAAGGAGTACATCACCACTGCCAACGCCCGCCTGCCGGACGGCGTACACATCGAATACTGGAATGATCGCTCAAAAATCGTCAAAGGCCGCATCTCTCTCCTTCTGCAAAATGCCCGCAGCAGTCTCATTCTCATCTTCCTCTGTGTCGGTCTCTTCCTGCGCCTGGATGCCGTCTTCTGGGTCGCTGTTGGCATGGTCGCCAGCTTCCTCGGCGCCATCGCCCTGATGCCGTACTTCGACATCTCCCTGAACATCTCCTCGCTCTTCGGGTTCATTGTCGTACTCGGGATCGTCGTCGATGACGCCATCGTCATCTCGGAGCATGTGGACACCTTGCGACAGCAAGGCATGAAACCCCTGGAGGCCGCGATTGAAGGCACCAAACAGATGGCCGTACCCATCACCTTCGGCGTGCTCACCACCGTCATCGCCTTCCTTCCCATGGCGCTCAATGGCGGTGACAACGCCCGCATGTTCCAGCCCATCGCTATCGTCTTCATCCTCGTCATGCTCATCGCGCTGGTGGAGACAAAGATCATCCTCCCCTCCCACCTCGCCCATCCCGTGCCCTTTCTCAGCGGCACCTCGGACATCCTCTATCCCGTCCATCGCTGGTCGGAGAATCTCCTCCGCAAGTTCGTCAACCTCATTTACCGCCCCAGCCTCCGCTGGTGCGTCGATCACCGCTACCTGATGCTCTCCATCTTCTTTGGCGGCATCACCATCCTCGCCGGTTTCTACTGGAGCAACCGCATCCCCACCGTCACCTTCCCCCGTGTTCCCAGCGAGCGTATCGAAGCCCGCCTCACCATGCTCGACGGCACCCCCTTTGAGGTCACCGATGGCCACATCCAGCGCATCTACGAGGCCGCCGAACAGATGCGCAAACAGTACGTCGGTCCCGATGGCCGTCCCGTCATCCGCCACATCATCGCCACCACCGGCACCACCCGCCTCACCTACAGCGGCAGCAGCGGCGGCAGTTCCCACATTGGTGAGGTCACTATCGAAACTTACGGTCCCGAAGAACGCAGCCTCCAGGTCAATACCCTCACCATGGCCGATGACTGGCGCAAGCGCATCGGCACCATCGTCGGCGCCGAAGAATTGAACTTCCGCGCCGAGATCGGCCGCAGCAGCGACCCCATCGACATCCAGCTCTCCGGCGCCGATCCCGAAGAACTTCTCGGCATTTCCGCGCAGATCAAAGAGCACCTCTCCACCTACGACGGCGTCTTCGACATCAGCGACTCCCTCGACAGCGGCCGCAATGAAATCCAGCTCCGCCTCAAGCCAGAAGCCCAGGCCCTCGGCGTCACCGTTGGCGATCTCGCCCGCCAGGTCCGACAGGTCTTCTATGGCGATGAAGTCCAGCGCATCCAGCGCGGCCGCAATGAAGTCAAAGTCATGCTGCGTTACCCGAAGGCCGATCGCAAGAACCTCGCCACACTGGAAACCATGCGCGTGCGCACCGCCGCCGGCCTCGAAATCCCCTTCTCCCGCGTCGCCGAAGCCAAAGTCGGCAAAAGCTTCACCAGCATCAAGCGCGTCGATCGCCGCCGCGCCATGAACATCACCGCCGACGTCAAGAAAGGCGAAGTCAATCCCGCAGTCGTCCGCGAAAAGATCAACCCCTTCCTCAACGACCTGCTCGCCAAACATCCCCTCGTCTCCTGGACCTTCGAGGGCGAAGCCCGTGCCGAACGCGAAAGCTCCGCGGAAATGTGGATCTCGGCGTTGGTCGTCCTCTTTGGTCTCTACGTCATGATGGCCATTCCCTTCAAGAGCTACACCCAACCCATCGTCGTCCTGCTCGTCATCCCCTTCGGCCTGGTCGGCGGCGTCCTCGGTCATCTCTTTCACGGCATGCCCCTCAGCATCATGAGCGCCTGCGGTTTCATGGCCGTTTCCGGCGTCATCGTCAATGACACCCTCGTCCTCGTCGACCGGATTAACCAATTGCGTGACCAATCCGGCGACCTCAAATACGCCGTGCAGGAGGGCGGCGCCTCGCGCTTCCGCGCCATTTTCCTGACCCAGATCACCACCTTCGTCGGCCTCATGCCGCTCATCTTCAACATGGGCAGCTTCATCCAGAACTGCCCTTGGCTGCTTCGCGAATTCCTTGAGCTCATCTTCGGCGACAACCGCTCCGCCCAGGCCACCACCGCCCAGTTCCTCACCCCCGTCTCCGTCGCCATGGGTTACGGCAGCCTCTTCGCCACCGTCATCACCCTCTACCTCGTCCCCCTCTGCTACCTCGCCGTCGAAGACATCCTCAGTTTCTTCCGCAAACTCTTCAATAGGTCAGAGCCCATCGCCGAACAACCCATCCCGGCCTAGCCCCCCAGCACCCCCTCCTCCAAAAACAGTTCAATAACTCGCCCCTCTCTGCGACCTCTGCCCCTGCGGTCCTCTGCGGCAAAAAACCAACCACCCCACGCCCGCCCTACCGCTCATCACCCCCCCCGCAAGGACCCTCCTTCCCCAAGCGTATTTATAGGTCGTTCGATTCCACCTCTCTCATGCGCCGCCACCTGCCAATCCTCGCTGCTCTCGCCGCCCTGCCCTGCTCGGCGGCGACGAAGCTTGATTTCAATCGGGATATCCGGCCCATCCTCAGCGACAACTGCTTCGCCTGCCACGGCCTCGATGCCAAAAAGCGCAAGGCCGACCTCCGTCTCGACACACCCGCGGGCGCCCTCGCCGTCAATGACGGCGTCCCGGCCGTCAAACCCGGCGACGTCGCCGCCAGCGCCCTTATCCAGCGCATCATCAGCACCGATCCGGACGAGGTCATGCCGCCGCCTGAGTCCCACAAAAAGATCACTGCCACGCAGCTTGAAACCCTCAAGCGCTGGATCGCCGAGGGCGCCGGCTACAAGAAACACTGGGCCTTCGAACCCCCGGTCAAAACCCCGCCTCCGGCCATCCGCACTCCCGAAATCCCGATCCGCAATCCCATCGACGCCTTCATCCAGGCCCGCGTTCTTCAAGAGGGCCTGATGCCCGCGCCCGAAGCCTCCAAGGAGTCTCTCATCCGCCGCGTCACCCTCGACCTTACCGGCCTGCCGCCGACCCTGGCCGAAATTGATGCCTTCCTCGCCGACACCACTCCGGACGCCTATGAAAGAGTCGTCAGCCGCCTGCTCAAGTCGCAGCATTACGGCGAGCACATGGCGCGCTACTGGCTGGATTCGGCGCGTTACGCCGATACTCACGGTCTGCACCTCGACAACGAGCGCAGCATGTGGCCCTACCGTGACTGGGTCGTCCGCGCCTTCAACGACAACCTAACCTACGATCAATTCACGGTCTGGCAGCTCGCCGGCGACCTTCTGCCCAACGCCACCGTCGATCAACGGATCGCCTCCGGCTTCAATCGCTGCAACGTCAGCACCAGCGAAGGCGGCGCCATCAATGAAGAGTTCCTCTTCCGTTACGCCGTCGATCGCACGGACACCACCGTCGCCGTCTGGATGGGCATGACCGCGGGCTGTGCCGTCTGCCACGATCACAAGTTCGATCCCATCAGCCAAAAGGAATTCTATTCCCTCTACGCCTTCTTCAGCAGCGCCGCCGATCCGGGCATGGATGGCAACATCCTGCTGACTCCGCCTGTCATGCGCCTCACCACCGCGGAGCAGCAGCAGCAACTCCAGGACCTCGAACAAAAAATCGCCAGCGCCCGCACCAAAGTTAAAGAGGCCATCAGCAAACTAGACTACACCGACCCGGCCACGCTCACGCCGCCGCCGCCCGTACAAACCAGCGAAGTGGTGTGGTTTGAAGATGGCTTTCCCGCCGGTGTCAAACCCGGTTCATCCGGTGCGCCGACGACCCTCGTGACCAAGGACAAAGGCAAGGTCTTCAGCGGGGCCGCCGCCCTCAAGCGCACCGCCACCGGTGTCGCCCAGGACTTCTTCTCCAGCGGTGCCAGCTTCGACATTCCGGCCAACGGCAAGATCACCGCGCAATGCTACATCGAGCCCGAAAATGAGCCGAAAGCCATCATGATACAGTTCTTCGTGGGCGGCTGGAATCATCGCGCGGTGTGGGGCGAAGAAGGCGCCATCCCCTTTGGCAAAGTCCGCACCCCGGAACGTGTCACCATGGGCGGTCTGCCCAAAACCGGCGAGTGGGTGAAACTGGAAATCCCCATCGAGAAGGTCGGCCTGAAACCCGGCATGAAAGTCACCGGTTATGCTTTCACCCAGTTCGATGGCACCGTCTCCTGGGATCACCTCAGCATCAGTTCCCGGGTCGATCCCGCCAAGGACCCGCAGTGGTCCTGGCAGCGCTGGGTGGAGAAGAATCAGGGCCGCCGAGTCGAAGGATTGTCCAATGATCTCCTCACCCTTGTGCGTGGCAAGAAAGCCAACGAATGGCCCGCCCCCGATACCAAGCGCGTCAAGGAATGGTGGTTTGAAAACGAGTATCAGGGCGCGCGTGAACTTGTTCACGGCGTGCGTGCGGAAAAGCTCGCCCTCGAATCCAAGCGCAAGACCATTGAAGATGTCATCCCCGCCACCTTCGTCATGGCGGACCTGCCGGAGCAACGTGACAGCTTCATCATGCAGCGCGGCCAATATGACAAACCGGGAGAAAAGGTCGCCCGCGGCACGCCGGCCATTTTCCCACCCTTGCCGAAGAACGACAACCCCACGCGTTTGGACCTCGCCAAATGGCTCGTCTCCCCTCTGCATCCCCTAACCGCTCGCGTCGCGGTCAATCGCTTCTGGCAGCAGTTCTTTGGCTACGGCATCGTCAAGACCAGCAACGATTTTGGCAACCAGGGTGAACCGCCCAGCCATCCCGAGTTGCTTGACTGGCTCGCCATCAACTTCCGCGAAAACAACTGGGACATTAAGGAACTGGTGAAGCTCATCGTCACCTCCCACACCTACCGCCAAAGCGCCGGATTCACCGACCCCGCCAAAGACCCGGAAAATCGCCTGCTCGCCCGCGGACCGCGCTTCCGTCTCGATGCCGAAGTCATGCGTGACAACGCCCTTTTTGTCTCCGGCCTGCTCAGCCCCAGGATCGGCGGCAAGGGCGTGAAGCCCTACCAGCCCGAGAACATCTGGGAACCGGTCGGTTTCGGCGGCAGCAACACCCGCTCCTACATCCAGGACAAGGGCGAATCTCTCTATCGCCGCAGCCTGTACACCTTCTGGAAGCGTACCGCGCCACCGCCCAACATGGTCACCTTCGATGCGCCTAACCGCGAGTCGTACTGCCTGCGCCGCGAACGCAGCGACACGCCTCTCCAGGCGCTGAACCTGATGAATGACATTCAGTACTTCGAGGCCGCGCGCAACTTTGCCCAGCGCATCCTCACCCAGGGCGGCGCCAGCGAAGACGCCCGCCTCACCTTCGCCTTCCGCAGCGCCACCGGCCGCTACCCCAACGCCCATGAGGCTGAAATCCTGCTCGCCACCCTGCGCAAGCACCTAACCAGTTATCAAGTAAAACCAGAGGACGCCAAACTCGCCCTCACCTTCGGCGAATCCAAAGCCGATCCCAAACTCGATCCCGCCCAACTCACCGCCTGGACCCTCATCGCCAACCTGCTGCTGAACCTCGATGAAGTGGTGACCAAAGGTTAGGCCAGCAGTGCTGTACCTCAACATTCCAATGTTGAGTTGGTGCTCTTGCCGACTGAGACGCGGCTCAACATCGGCTGTTGAGCTCACCCCTACCACACCCGCTCCAAGGCCCTTTCAAAGAAGCCCTTCGCTGCATACGGCTTCGAAGACTTGCGACCGTTTGCGGT
>JAXMIV010000714.1:0-3389 GCA_034377045.1 Prosthecobacter sp.
AAAGAGTGCGCGGCGCCATGAGAGAGCGCTCGGCAAGGGTGGTGTAGAAAGATCGGCAAAAAACGGCGGGAATCGTCGTCGCTGGCCTCAGCTATTCGTTGATTTCCATGGTGATAGGCCGATGTTTGCATCGGCAAACACATCGGCAATTACGGCTCACTTGCCCCCCAATTCCCGGCTCTTCTCTGTCGCCTTGCGCACGGCCTGAATCAGGGCATTGCGGAGGCCGTGCTCCTCGAGTTGCTCCAGACCGGCGATGGTGGTGCCGCCGGGGCTGGTGACTTCGTCGCGCAAGGCTGCCGGGTGTTTGCCGGTTTCCAGGACCATGCGCGCCGCGCCGGCCACGGTCTGCGCGGCCAGCTTCAGCGCCGTGGTACGAGGCAGACCCATGAGGACACCGCCGTCGGCCAGGGCTTCGATGACCGTGTAAACGTAGGCGGGACCGCTGCCGCTGAGGCCGGTGACGGCGTCCAGGAGCTTTTCCGGCACCTCATCCGCTGTGCCCACGGAGCCGAGGATCTTCGCGGCCAGCGCCGCATCCTCGTCGGTGGCGGCGCTGCCGCGGGCAAAGGCAGCGGCCCCAGTCCCGACCAGGGCGGGTGTGTTGGGCATGGAGCGGATGACCCGTTGTTTGGCGCCCAGCCAAGCTTCCAGGTCTTCGAGCTTCAGACCCGCGGCGATGCTTAGATACAGACGGCTGCCTTTGACCTTCGCCAGGGATTTGCACAGTGCTTCCATGTCGCCGGGCTTCACAGCCAGGAGGACGATGTCCGAGGCTTGGGCCGCTTCGGCAGGTGATCCGGCGCGCGTTTCACAGGACAACGATTTCGCCAAGGCATCGACCGCTGCGGGCACGACATCGCTGAGCGCCACGCTGAGCTTGGAGGCGCCCAACGCTTTCTCGACGCCCCGAAGGAGCGCGCCGCCCATTTTCCCACAGCCGATCAGACCAAGTTTAAGCATGGCGAAATGTGGGTGCAGCCGGCACGTGTGGCAAGGCCGATCTCGCAGCGCGTCTCCTCAAACGCGGCGGACGGCCACCGCTTCGATTTCATACTTCAAGCTAGGCGGCAGGCAGAGCGTGATGGTTGTGCGGGTTGGATACGGCTCGCTGAAGTATTCGCGGTAAATCTGATTGTACAGCGCCACATCGGCGGGATCGCGGACGTAATTGCGCGTCTGCACCACGTGCGCGAGATCGCTGCCCGCCGCTTCCAGTACCTTGCGCAGATTTTCGATGGAGCGCCGCACTTCGCCCTCAAAGCTATCGCTGACGATATTGCCCTTCTCATCCACGGACGCCTGGCCGGAAACAAAGATCAAGTCTCCAACGGCGATGCAGGGGCTGAAGGGCAGATGCGAAACCGGCGTGTCCGGATCGCGAGGATAGGTGACGAGCGGGTGGTTCATGAAGATAAGACAGGCTTAGCAGATGTGCGCTCCGCTGGTATTGACCCACACACAGTAGAGAGACTGGCCCGCCGTCATAAAGAGGCGATTCCGCTTGGGCCCGCCGAAGCAGAGATTGCTGCCGGTCTCCGGAAGATTGATGTGGCCAATGAGCTTGCCTTCGGGTGAGAAGACATGCACGCCATCGAAGCCGGCGCCCACCCAGCCGGCGCTGGCCCACACATTGCCGTCAATGTCGCAGCGCACGCCATCGGAGCCGCCGTTGCCTTTCTTGTCGGCGAGCGCGCCCTTGTTGACGGCGAAGACTTTGCCCTTGCCGAGCTTCGCTCCATCCTTCACGTCATAGACGCGAATGTCCTTCGGATCGCCCGTGTCGACGACATACAGCTTCTTATAATCCGGGCTGAAGCAAATGCCGTTAGGCTTCACTTGATCCTCGGTGACCTTCTCGATCTTGCCGCCGGGATCGATGCGATAGACGGCCTCCTTGAGTTGCAGTTCGCCTTTGTTGCCTTCGTAATCGCCCATGCTGCCGTAGCCGGGATCGGTGAACCAAACGCCGCCATCGGGATGCACCACCGCATCATTGGGAGCGTTGAAGGGCTTGCCTTCAAAGTGGTCGGCCAGCACGGTGACGGAGCCATTCTGTTCATACCGCACCACGCGGCGCGTGGCGTGCTCGCAGGAGATCTCGGGCTTGGAAGTCGAAGGTGTTGCCGTTGCTGAAGTTGGAATTGTTGCGCAGCACCGAAACGTGGCCGTCTTCCGGCAGGTAACGCATCTGCGCGTTGTTCGGGATGTCGCTCCACACGAGATAGTTGCCGCTGCCATTCCAGGCGGGGCCTTCCGCCCAGAGCAGACCGGTGTGCAGGCGGCGGATCGGCGCATTGCCCTGAATGTATTTGTCAAAGGCCGGATCCAAGGCGATCACATCCGGGTCAGGATAACGTTCCGGCGCCCTTCCAGACCAGTCGCGGGCAAATGCGGAACCGGCGGCGGAAGCGGCGAGGGTGGCAAGGAAGGTACGGCGTGAGGTGCTCATGGTTGAGAGTTTGTATCGGCTGGAGAAACGAACGACAAGGCTGCTTTTGCGCTTTGCAGCGCCTGAAGCGTCCAGATCACCGGATAGAGTCTTTCGTGATACCACAGGCGCGCGAAGTAAAGACCAATCGGGGCAGGGGGGAAGTGGGTACCGTCCTGCGTGGCGTCGAGGAGCCAGGCGATGGCGGGCAAGAGCGTCTTGGAATCGGCTCCAGCGAGCGCCAAGGCATGCAGGGCTACCGCAGTCTCCTCAATCGAGCAAGACACCCCTGGTCCACCACCCCAACCGCCGGACGCATGCTGTGCCTGCGCCAAATAGGCCGTACCAGAGGCGATCAATCCGCGGGCCTGCTCACGGAGGTCGCGATGCCCGCAGAGGTAAGCCACCACTTGGGCGGTGCCGTAGACGGGATTCTCTTCGTCGCGGGTGTGCTCATTGCCAAACCACAGCGGAATCCAGGAGCCATCAGCACGCTGCACCTTGGCCAGATAGCGCAGCGCGTGCATTGTCGCCGTGCGGATGCGAGATCGCAGGTCCTCGGGTACGTCACTTTCCCAAAGCCACCAGGCCAGGAGGGCGTGCGCGGTCAGTTCAGGCGTGCTGCGGTCAAAGGGCAGGGTGCCCCAGCCACGGCAGAAGGTCGGAATGCCGCCGTCACGGTTTTGCAGATTCAGCAGCCAATTAATGGCAAGCGGGATGCCGTCAGTTCCGACAACCCCATCCCGCAGGGCGATCAAGGCCCCCGCGGTATCATCCGCGTCCGGCACGCCCCCCGGCAGGTCGGTCCACGCCCAACCCCCCGGCGCGGCGTTGGTGAAGGGATGCACTTCCTGGTACTGCTGGCCCAGGAGCCAATCATAGGCTGAGGGTGTACCATCCTCCAGCGTCTTCATCGCCAGCGTCGTCCCCCAGGTCGCCAGATTGGTGTCGATCGGCC
>JAXMIV010000715.1:0-3798 GCA_034377045.1 Prosthecobacter sp.
AGAAGGCGGTCGGCGCGGCCTGGGCCAAGGCGGCAGCAGAACTGCCAGCGGTGCCAAACAAAAAGAGCGAAGCCGCTCCCATCACGGCCAGCGTCCACTGGGATTTGCAGAAGGACAAGTGGTTCACCGACGGCCACGGGGTGAAACAGGGGGCGACCCAGGCGGGCGAATTCAGCATCGCCACGGAAGGGAAGAGCATCATCGCGCGCATTCATCCGGGCGGCGTCTTCAGTGATCTCATCTCCACCAACGATCGCGGCGTGCTGATCTCGCCACGCCTCAAGTGCGAAGGCGGCACCTTGTGGATGCGCAGTGCCGGCGGCGGTGGCGCCCGCGCCAAGTATGTGGTGCAGAATTATCCACGCACCGGCACCGTTCATAAAGCCAAGGAATTCAAGGACGAAGGTGATGCCGTGCTGGGTTGGCGATCATTGGACCTCAACTACTGGAAGGGCGATGACATCTTCATCCAATGCGCCACCGTGTCTGACATGCCGGCCGAAGCGAAGCCGGATGAACGTTCGTGGTTTGGCATCACGGAGGCCCTAATCACCCAAGATAAGGAGGCGCCGCCGAGCGTCACAATCGGCGGCGACCCCCGTGAAGCCGTGGCGGCGTGGTTGGCGAATTCGACAACGGATGCGCAGGCGGAGCTACTCGGTTCCCTGCTGCGCGAGGGCAAGCTGCCCAATGACACCAAGGCCATTCCGGCAGCCGCGGCCCTCATCGCCCGCTACCGTGAAATCGAAGCAGTGCTGCCCCAGCCCACCCGCGCGCCGGGGGTGCTCGAGTCGAAGGGCCACGATGCCGCACTTTTTGTTCGGGGCGATCACAAACAACCCGCGGAGATCGTGCCCCGCCGCTTTCTTGACGGCATTGATCCCACGCCGTACAAGGCTGCCAACAGCGGCCGCCTGCAATTGGCGGAGAGTCTGACCGATCCGAAGAATCCGCTCACCTCGCGCGTCATTGTGAATCGGTTGTGGCATCATGTGTTCGGCCGTGGGATTGTCGGCACGCCGGATAACTTTGGCCGCCTGGGAGAGAAGCCCACGCATCTTGAATTGCTCGATGCCCTGGCCCAGAGTTTCACGGCGAGCGGTGGCTCCATGAAGAACCTGATCCGGCTCATGGTGACCTCGCAGGCATTTCAACGCGGCAGCCAGGTTCCCGCGGATGTCGCCACGAAGGATCCGGAGAACAAGCTGCTCAGTCACTGGACCGTCCGCCGGCTGGAAGCGGAAGCCATTCACGACAGCATCCTGGCGCTTTCCGGCAAACTGGATCCGGTCATGTATGGCAAGCCGGTCTTCGATGATGATCCGCGCCGCAGCATCTATCAGGGAGTGATACGGAATCGCGCCGATCCTTTCCTTTCCGCCTTTGACATGCCGGTGCCCTTCAGCACGCGCGGACGCCGTGACGTGACGAATGTACCCGCGCAGTCCCTGGCCCTGCTCAACAATCCAATCATCAGCAATTGGGCCGCCGGGTGGGCGCGGCAGATCGTGAAGCAAGAGAAAGACGACGGGGCCCGCGTACGCCGCATGTTTATGCAAGCGCTCGGGCGCGATGCCGATGACCGCGAAGTGGCGGCCAGCCTGGCGTTTGTGAAAGCCTCCGCCGGGGTCGGTGTGACTCAGCGTCAAGAACTCGCGACGCTGGAGAGCCAAAGCGCCGACCTGCGCAAGCGCGTCGATGACTTGCTCACTCCTGCACGAGCGAAACTCACCGCAGAGCTGCCGGTGAAGGCCACCGGCGATGCGCCCAAACCTTACGCGGAGTGGGATTTTGAAAAGGACGGCAGCGACAGCCAGGGGCATCTGCCTTTGAAGTTGGAAGGCCGCGCGAAGATTGAAGGCGGGGCGCTGGTGCTGGACGGCAAAACTGGGGTGGCGCGAAGCGCTCCGTTGAAAAAGAATCTGAGCAACAAGACGCTGGAGGCCTGGGTGATGCTGGACACGCTCGATCAACGCGGTGGTGGCGTCGTGACCGTGCAGGATCGGCGGGGCGTGGTGTTTGACTCCATCGTCTTTGCCGAGTCGGACGCAAACCAGTGGCTGGCAGGCAGCGACAATCACAAACGCACGCAGTCCTTCAGTGGACCTCAGGATAAGGAGGCGGCGAGCCGTCCCGTGCACGTGGCGATCGTTTATGACGGCCCCAAGGTGATCGGCTTCCGCGATGGGCAAATGTATGGCAGATTGTACAAGACCAAAGAGACCGCCAGTTTCAAAGCGGGAGACTCGGAGGTGTTGCTGGGTTGCCGCCACGGCTCCGTCGGCGGCAATCATTCTTTGAGCGGCCGCATCCTGCGCGCGCGGCTTTATGACCGGGCGCTAAGCGTGCTGGAGATCGAGGCTTCACGCCAGGTGGAGTCCACGGTCATCACCGAACGCGACGTACTGAATACGCTGAGCGATGCACAACGCACCGATGTACGGCAGTGGCAGAATGATTTGCAACAGGTGGATCTGAAAATCACCGAAATGGGAAAGCGGTTGGAGCGCCTGTCTCCTGAATCCGCCGGCTGGGAAAGCCTGGCGCTTTCGATGATCAACCTGAAGGAGTTTGTGTACTTGAAATGAAAGAGCCTTTCATGAACCCCCATTTTTCACGCCGGCAGGTTTTGTCCCGCCTTTCAAATGGCTTCGGCCTGGCCGCGCTTGGCGGACTCATGGCTGAAGAGGCTCGGGCCAACTTGATCACGGAGAAGGCGAAGAAATTCGCGCCGAAGGCCCGCAGCGTTATCTTTTGCTACATGAGCGGCGGCGTTTCACACGTCGACTCCTTTGATCCCAAGCCGGGCATCACCAAATATGCAGGGCAACCGCCGCCCTTTGCCGCGGCGCGCACACAGTTTAACAACAACGGTGTCATGCAGCCTTCGCATTGGGGGTTCAAAAACTACGGCAAGTCCGGCCTGCCGGTCAGTGATCTGTTTCCGCAGATGGGCAGCGTGGCGGATGAACTCTGCGTCATCCGCAGCATGACAGCGAAGTTCAGCGAACATGCGCAGGGGAACTTCTTCATGCACACCGGCTTTCCCTTCCTGGGCTATCCCAGCGCCGGCGCGTGGACCAGTTACGGCTTGGGCACGGAATCCCGCGACATTCCCGGTTATGTCGTGCTGCAAAGCGGCGGCGCCGTGGCGCCACATGGCGGTGTCGGTCTGTTTGGCAATGGTTTCCTGCCCGCGCAGCACCAAGCCTCCGTCATCAAGGCGGATGAGAACGAGCCCGTGCAAAACATCCAGGCCCACGAGCCTGCCTCCCTGCAGCGGCAACGCCTGGATTTCATCGGCTCCATGGACCAGCAATTCCTGGGCAAGCTGGGCGCCCATTCCGAGGTCGAAGCCGCGATCCAAAATTATGAGATGGCCTGGCGCATGCAGTCGGCCGTGCCCGAGTTGTGCGATCTCAAGGGCGAAACCGAGCTGACCAAAAAACTCTACGGCCTCGATGATCCGGAGCCGAAAAAGGCCGCCTATGCGAAGCAGTGCCTCCTGGCCCGGCGGCTGGTCGAGCGCGGCGTGCGGTTCATCGAGCTCAGCACGTTGGCTTACAACATCGGCGGAGGCAACGGCGCCAACCCGTGGGATCATCATGGCGACCTCGTCAATGGCCACGGCCAAATGGGAGCCCAGGTGGATCAACCCATTGCGGCGCTGATCAAGGATCTCAAAGCCCGCGGCCTGTTGGACAGCACCCTCATTGTCTGGGCGGGTGAGTTTGGACGCACGCCCTTCGCCCAAGGATCGAATGGGCGCGATCACAACCCCTACGGTTTTAGCGTTTG
>JAXMIV010000716.1:0-6046 GCA_034377045.1 Prosthecobacter sp.
ATCGGCACCCTGCGGTTCCTGGATGCGATTAAGGAAACGGGACTGGAACGGCGGGCGCGTTTTTATCAGGCTTCGACGAGTGAGCTTTACGGCCTGGTGCAGGAAGTGCCGCAAACGGAGAAGACGCCATTTTATCCGCGCTCGCCCTATGGTGTGGCCAAGCTCTATGGGTACTGGATCGTGGTGAACTACCGCGAATCCTATGGGCTGCATGCCTCCAACGGCATTCTTTTTAATCACGAATCACCACGCCGTGGCGAGACGTTCGTGACGCGCAAGATTTCGCGGGCGGCGGGCCGGATTCGCGAAGGGCTGCAGGAATGCGTGGAACTGGGCAATCTGGGAGCCCAGCGCGACTGGGGCTATGCGCCTGAGTACACCGAGATGATGTGGCGTATGTTGCAGCAGGACCAGCCAGGAGACTATGTGTGTGCCACGCAAGAGACCCACACGGTGCGTGAGTTTTGTGAGCACGCCTTTCGCGCGGTCGGCATCGAGTTGGCGTTTGAAGGAGAAGGGGCGAATGAAGTGGGCCGCGACATCGCCACGGGCACGGTGCGGGTGAAGGTATCCCCTTCCTATTTCCGGCCGGCGGAGGTGGATCTGCTGATCGGAAATCCTGAGAAGGCGCGCCGTGAACTGGGTTGGGCGCCCAAGGTGACTTTCAATGAGCTTGTCGCCCTCATGGCTGAGGCGGACTGGAAACTGGCGCAGCAGGAGAAGCGCCTGAGGCAGTAATCATCGTCTAACCGGAAGGACGCGCCGACAGAGGTCGAGGAATTTGAGCGAGGCGGTTTCCCAACTGAAGTTGGCCCGGACCCAGGCGCGGGCGTGGTCGGCCATGGCCGATCGGCGGGGTTCATCTTCGATTAAAGACACCACCGCCTGTGCGAAGGAGGCCGGGTCATCGGCGAGAAGCGCGTGTTCGCCGTGAGTGACGGGCAGGCCCTCGACACCAATGCTTGACGAGACGAGGGCGAGGCCTGCGGCCATGCCTTCGAAAACCTTGATGCGGGTGCCGCCGCCGACGCGGAGAGGCAGGATCATGATGGCGGCTTTGGCTAGGTGCGGCCTGACATCGTCGACGGTGCCGGTGACCTCGATGGAGGGATCTGCCGCAGCCAGGGCGAGAACGGCGGGGGCGGGATTGCGACCGATGAGGATCAGCCGGACGGCGGGGCAACGCTGTTTGATAAGGGGATAGCTGTGGCGAACGAAGTGGTCGATCGAGTCGATGTTGGCATGCCAGTCCATCGATCCGAGGAAAGCGAGGGTGGCCGGTTCGGAAGCCTGAGGGGCAGGGGTAAAATAATCGCAGTCGACGCCGGTGGGAACCCAACCTAGGACGTTCTTCATCCCGCGCTCGGTCCGAAACATGCGTTCTTCGTCTTCAGAAACCGCGATTTGGCCAGAGGCATGCCGGCCGGCATGGTCTTCAAAGTCGCGAGTGAGCTGCCATTCGCGGCGGTAGATCCAGCGGCGCAGGGGATCGCGCGCGGCTTCGGCGTGTCGCTGCCAGATCAGGGACTCGACATTGTGCTGGAAAACGATCGTTGGCGCTGGCGGGGGCGGCTGCCAGTCGCAGAGGTGAATCCAGGACATGAGGTAGTCCGCGACGATGAAGTCATAGCGTTGTTGCGTGAACGTTTGTTGGAGGAGTCGGCGCGCCTCGCGGGACGCATACTTTTGCGAGGCGAAAGGGCGCTTGCCAGTGAGGCAATTCCACAACACGGCGGCATAAAATCCCAGAGTGCCATTGGCGGGGATTTGATGAGGAAAGGCAGACAGCTCGTGACAATATTCCAGCGCCCTTTCCACGGCGCTCTCGGCATCCTGCGGCGTGCGTGGGCAGAGGTAGGTGATGTGGCAATGTTTCTTGAGCTGCCGCAGCATGTGATAGGTGCGGATGCGGTCGCCGCCATTGAGCGGGTGCAGAAGGCGGGCATTGATCCACAGGACCCGCAACGGAGCAGTGCCTGTATTCACCAAGGGATCAGTTGAATCGGCAGGGGACATGTCAGAGTGACGGCTCTTTCGCCAGTTTAAACTCGCCGAAGACGGGCAGATGTTGGGCTCTGGCGGGTTGTGGCGCACACTGGAGAATCTGCCAGTGGGGGGAGGCGAAGATCTGATCCAAGCGCAGCCACGGTTGGAAAAGGGCCAGGGGATTGCCGGTATCGCCTGGAAAGGTAAAGCCCAAACCGCCGCCGGTGCTGCGATGGGCATCCTGCAGGGTGGTTTCTGCATACATGCGATAAATGGGCCCCATGGCGGGGGTGTTGAAGTCGCCCATGACGAGGACGGGGCCCTCCTCTGATTGAATCCGTCGGAGGATTTCCGCGGCGCGGGCGATTTGCTCGTCCCAGAAGACCTGGTAGCGCAGTTTTTTTGCCTCCCAGGGCGTGCCGGGAATGCCCAAAATACCCCAAAGAAACGAACCGCGTTTGTAGGATTCCAGGGCATCACGCGGGCTGGGCAGGTGAACGCTGTAAAGGGTCACGCGCGTGCCGGCAGCGAGAACGACGAATCGGGCCGCACCGAGATTACCTGGGGGCAAGTTATCGGCATCGGATCGGGTGCTGAGGACTTCCGAAGAGAGAATCGGCCAGCGGCTCAAAAGAACAAACTCCCCGGCCTCGGCGACGGCGCGGAATTCGGCATAGTTTTTGTCGCCTTTGTACCCCTTGCCACGGCCAGCCGCATCCTGGAGCAAAATGAAGTCGGGCTTCAATTCGTTTTTCAACGGTTGCAACGAAGCGTGTTTGCTCTGTCCGCGATTCCAGGTCAGCGCACGGAGAGTTTCAAAAGGGGTCGGCGGACTTGACAGGGGCGCGGTGCGCCATTGCAGATCGAGGTAGACCTGGAGAAAAAGAGCGATCGCCAGCAGCAGTGCCGGAGCGGCTTTCCAGTCAAAAAAAAGCGCCGGCAGCAAGAGAAAGAAGGCCGGCGCGATCCAGGGCCAGGGCGGCAGGTACATCAGGGCCGCAGTGGTGAGGTTTGACTGGCCCATGCGGTCGATCGCCACGAGCACAATCGCGAGCACGATCAGGTAGATGACGACGGTCGTGCGGGTGGCCATTTTCAAGACCCTGAGGCAACCCTTGACCACTGGTTGGGAGAGGAGGCCCGCAACGGCAGGCGCGGCGGGCATGGGCCGGCGGGAGTGCTGTCTAACTGGAAGTTCGGAGGGAATGGAAGGCGTGTCGATTAAGGGCGCTTGCTCTTTGGAGGCAGCCTCAATGCGGGCCTGCAGTAGCTTCTCATCCGGGGTCAACTTCCGCCGCTTTCTCCGATGTTCGCCATCATGCGATGGATGGGAGGCCTCGGACATGCGGCGTGAAAATGATCCAGCAATTTTGGGAGAGCCGGCCCGCCGATCAGCGTTTTACTTCCTCAGTGAGAGGGATGGGCTTGAAGGGCGGCGGCGCGATTGTCGGCGAGATGGCGGGTGCGGGGGCCTTTTCGGGTTCTGCTGTCGCCGGGGCGGTCGGATTGGAATTTGGGCCGGGTGCCGCGTTGGGAACGACGGGAGATGTCGCCTTGGGAGGTTCTGCTTTTGGCGATGAATCAGTCGCCGAAAAGGGGGAGGACTTGGGAGAGTCTGGGAGGGTGGGGAACTTGGGGGTGATCAAGTTCGGCAGAGGAGTGAGGGCACGAGTCTTTTCGTGGAGTCTGGTTTTTTTGGGGGGAGTGGATCCCACTTGTTCCACAGGCTTGAGAACACCCATCCGGACGAGGGTCACAGGGACAGCGATGAGCAGGAGAATGACACAGATGGAAAGCAGGGTCAATGCTTCCAAGATGGAGAGACCGGAGCACCGGAGGCGAAGGCAAGATGGCATTGAGTCTCCTTAACGCAGAGGCGCGCACCCGTCAAATTGGTGTGTCATCTCACTCGGATCGCTGGTGGCGAATGAAACGAAAATGGCAGGATAAAAACAAAAAATGCGAGTGGTTCTGGCGGAAAAAGGCGTTATAGTAAACTCTTTGCCAAGACCATGAAAAAATCGCAATGGATGAACTGCGCAATTCCGCGATATTTTTGCGCTGGGAAAAAACCTGCGCATTGGCACGGAATCGGCGGCATTTTTCACGGGAAGAAGCCCTCATCGCAGTTGACAGCGGCGTTTCCGGCTTGATCATAACGAACCGTTAGTGTTCTCCCCCCACTCTCAAAGTTCTCCCTAGTCGCAATTAGACCACCTCATAACCCGGCAATCTTTTTTTAAAAATCCGAGTTTCATAATCGTTTTTGAGTTTCGTCCTCCTCTCCCGATCTGACGATGCGTTATTTTTTCTTCAATCTCCTCACATTATCGCCCCAAAACCTTTCTCCGGAGGGGCTTGTGGCGTGTGGAGTGGTCTGGCTGGGGGTATGGGGCGTCTTGGTTGGGGACATCATGGGTAGCGGGAAACCTCCGCTTTGGAAATTCTCATGGGTCTTTATTGTTACGGTTCCTGTAGTCGGGGGAATCCTTTACTCGCTGAGATGCCTGCTGGTGGCCGATTGGGCTGCGGCGATTTTTTGGCGAAAGCAACCCCCATCATCCCGGAGGGGTAAAAAGGCTGTCATTTGAGCCGTCAATACGCTCAAATGAGCCATAATTAGGACTTTCCACGCAATGTGTCTTAATCAGCCTCTATCCGCCTCCACCTTTATGGATCACGACGGTCAATGTATACGCCCCTGGCGATCCGCTTGGATGGGGCTTCTTTTGGTCGTAGCCTGCGCTTTCCCTGCGAACGCGCAACTGGGTGACAGCATTGATGGATCGGTGCTGGCGGATGCCGGCGAGTACAGCTACAACGGGCGCCATTATGACCCGGTAGAGTTGGGGGGGGCGATTGATGATTCCTTTGAGGCGATACAGGGGGCTGTCGATACAGTGGCTGGTGCTGCGGAATTTATCAATCGGAGTGCATCCTTCGGCGCTTGGCGGGCTTTTAATAATGGCTCGGGCTTCATTGGAGCGCGAGGAGGCTTGGGAATCACTACGCCAAGGCAATTCCTGCCGCGCGGGGCGTTACAGCGTCGACAATTGTCCGGTCTCCGTTTTGGCCCTTTCTACCTCACGGATACCTATGCGGGTGCGGGGGTGCTGTATTCGGAATATCAGGGCACTGTTAGGGGCGGGCGGGCGATACCAGGCGAGGACGATCCCTGGGCTGCCATCGTATGGGCTTCAGTGGGGGCCTCAGTGTACGTGTCTGACACTTTTGCCCTGTCCTTGCGGCCTTTTATTTACTGGCTACCGCTGGAAGGCAAGATCGGTTGGTCTGGCGCTTCCGGCTTTTTTGGCATGAATAACGCTAGTGGCTTCATTCCTAACTCGCTATTGGAAATGGCCTACCGGGTGCCGATTGGGGCCTGGGATCTTTCCGTTTATGATCGATTCAATGCCGCATTGGCACGGAGCACGATTTTGGATGAAGAGCTTTTCTACAGCGCCACTGTACGGGACATGTCTGCTCATGACTATGCGGGCCGATATGCTTTGGGTGGATTTGGGGTGCCCATCGCCGATGCCTCAGGACGAGCCAACTTTGATCTAAATGATCGCTTGTTCGATGGGAATCGGACGTATTTCCGAAATGTTGCAGGTGCGATGCTGAATGGACGGTTGGGTGAGGATCTGCAGGCCAGCTTCTTTTATCGCCGGCTTGATCAGTGGAACGAGGATTTTGAACATACCGATGGCTGGAACACAGCAGGAGGCTTGATCGTTCAGGAGCGTCCGTGGATAACCAAGTATGCCGGTTATACGATGTCAAAACGTGACAACTCAGACTCGCTACTCCAGATGGCCTATGCCGGTGTTAGTGCCCAACTGGGACCGACGCTGTCGGCAGATGTCATGGGTGGATATCTCTGGATGAAAACGGGCACGCAGTCCCGCGAAAGTGCGATGGGACGGGTGATGCTGCAACACCAAATTGGACCGTATACCAACCATGGTGTGATCGCCGGCAGAACGCTCACGGAACCCGAATTTGGAGCAAGCTACTTGGCGGATTTTGTGAGATACTATGCGTCTCATGAATTTTC
>JAXMIV010000717.1:0-15958 GCA_034377045.1 Prosthecobacter sp.
CATGGTGACCGCGCAGGTGATCATGATCCACAGGGGAATGCTGGCGCTCTTGTCCGGCACCCGCAGGAAGTGCAGCCACCCCGGCAATTGGTCGAGATCGCCCGCCTTCGTCGAGGCAAAGAGGGTGAGCATCATGATGCCCATGGTCTTTTGCGCATCCGCCATGCCGTGGCCCAGGCCCATGTATCCGGCGCTGACGATCTGCAGTTTGCCAAACACCGAGTTCACCGTTTTCGGCCGCCAGTTGCGAATCAGGAAGAACAGAAACCCCATGAAGATGAAGCCGATCGTGAAACCGAGCACCGGCGACGAGACCATCGGAATGATCACCTTGTGGAAAATGCCTTCCATGTCGGCAGTGGGCAGGCCTGTCTTCGAGTCCATCTTGTGACGCGACCAGATCAGCACATGCCAGTTCCAATGCCCCGGCGCGGAGGCCATCGCAGCGCCGATCAAGCCGCCAATGAGCGCGTGACTGGAACTCGAAGGCATGCCGAACCACCACGTCAGCAGGTTCCAGATGATGGCGCCGAGCATCGCGCAAAGAATCGTCAGCGTCGTGACGGCGACGACCTTGTCATCGATGATGCCGCTGTGAATCGTCTTCGCCACGGCCTGGCCAAAAAAGGCGCCGATGAGGTTCGTCGTCGAAGCCAGCAGCAAGGCCTGGCGCGGCGTCAGCACCTTCGTCGAAACGACGGTGGCGATCGCGTTGGCGGTATCGTGAAAGCCGTTGATGTACTCAAAGATGAGCACCACCAGCAGCACCACAGCAAGCAGCAGCAGGGCGGAAGTCATGCTCAGGAGTATTTCAGCACGATCAGGGAGACGACGTTGCCCGCATCGCGGCAGCGGTCATAGACCTTCTCCATCAGTTCATAGAGATCCTTGAGCATGATCGCCTGGATCGGATCACGCTCGCCGGAGTAGAGCTCCTTGAGCAGATCCAGCATGAGCTTGTCGGCCTCGCCCTCGATGTGTTGCAGCTTGGCGTTGAGGTCCTTCACCCGCTCCAGGTACAGCTTTTTGCGCAATTCATGGACGATGGTGACCACGGTGTTCGTGGCGTCTTCCATCATCGAAATCTGGCGGGAGAAATCGACCCCCTTGAGCCGGCCGCCGGTGATGATGACACGCTCGGCGATCTTCTCCACCGTCTTCGGAATCTTGTACAGCACCGTGGAGAGCGCCTCGATGTCTTCCCGGTCCAACTCGGTCACGAAGGTGCGGCAGAGCTCCTCGTTGATCTTCTCGGTGATCTTCTTGTCCTTCCGCCGCGACAGGATCAGGTCGTCCATGTTCTGGGCCGACTCTGGCGCGCTCAGCAGCTTGGCCAGGGCCAGCACGCTGTGCCGGGCCTCCTGGGCGCTTGCCTCCAGCAGGTCGTAGAAGATGTCGTCTTTACCGAAGAACTTTTGCAGGGAGATCATGGTGCGGGGCGCCAGATAGAGCCGGGGTGGCGAATGTGTCAAATCCGTAACATGCCGCTACTAGGCGAAAATCACGCCTCCGCCTCGGCCTTGGTGGCCGCTTCGAGTTCCTCGGCGGCTTTTTCCCAGGCGGTGGTGCGGTGGCCGGCCTTTTTCTCGATCTGCTCCAGTTCCGTGGTGAGATCGCGAAACTTCACCGGATCGGCGTACGTGGCGCTGTCCTGCAGCAGGATGTCGATTTCGATCTTGCGCTTGTCGAGAACGGTCAGTTCGGCCTCGATTTGCGCCACCAGTTTTTCCAGCTCCTTTTTGCCCTTGCTGCGGTTGTTGCGCGCCTCGGCTTCCAGGCGCCGCTGCTCCTTGGACTTGGGCGGCGAAGGGGCCTTCCGGGGCTTCGCCTCCCAATGCACGGGCTGGCTGTTGGTCAGCGTCGCGGTCAGCGCCTCGCGGGCAGAGGTCGCTTTCGTCTTGTCCAGGTAGTATTGGTAATCCCCCGCATAAGGCGTGATCACCCCGGAGGCGATGTGCACCACTTTGCGCGCCATGGCGCGGATGAAATGCACGTCATGGCTGATGAAGATCAGCGTGCCTTCATAGTCCGAAAGGGCGCTCGCCAGCGCATCGATGCTGCCCATGTCGAGATGCGTCGTCGGCTCATCCATCAGCAGCAGATTCGGCGGATCGAGCAGCAGCCGCACGAGCGCCAGGCGTGATTTTTCACCCCCACTGAGAATGCCCACCGGCTTGAAAACATCATCCCCGCGAAACAGAAAGGAGCCGAGCAAAGTGCGGCAGAGATTTTCCCCGGGCCGGCTCGGCAGGTCCATCGCCGATTGCAGCACCGTGTGCTTCATATTCAGCACATCGCCGCGATACTGGGCGAAGTAGCCGAGCTTCACATTGTGGCCGAGATCACACTTGCCCGCCTGCGGCGTCAGCACGCCGGCCAGCAGCTTCAGCAAGGTCGATTTGCCCGCGCCATTCGGCCCCACCAGGACCAGGCGCTCGCCACGTTCCACTTCGAATTCCAGGCCCGCATAAACCGGCAGCTCGCCATAGGCGAAGTCCACCTCCTTCAGCGTGATCACCCGCTGGCCGGAGCGCGGCGGCTGTGGAAAGCGGAACTTCACCGTCTTCTCGGAACCGAGCGGCGCATCCACCCGCTCCATGCGGTCGATCATCTTCAGCTTGTCCTGCGCGCGCGAGGCAAAGTTCGCCTTCGCCTTAAACCGGTCCGCCCAGGCCTGCATTTTGTTGATCTCGCGCTGCTGATTGTCATAAGCGCCCTGCATCTGCACCTCGCGCGCCGCCTTCTCGCGCACATAATCGTCGTAGTTGCCGCGGTAGCGGAAGATCTTGCTGTGGGCGATCTCGAGGATCGCCTCCGTCAGTTGATTGAGAAACTCGCGGTCATGCGAAATCATCAGGATCGCTCCCGGATAGCCCATCAGATAATCTTGAAACCACAGCAGCGATTCGAGGTCCAGGTGGTTCGTCGGCTCATCCAGCAGCAGCAGATCCGGCTCCTGCACCAGCAGCCGCGCCAGATGCGCCCGCATCACCCAGCCGCCGCTCAGCGTGCGTGAGTTGCGATGGAAATCGCTCTCCCGAAAGGCCAGGCCCTTGAGGATGCGCTTCGCCTTCGGTTCCGCCTCCCACTGGCTGTGCTCCGGCACGTGGCTCGTCGCCAGTTCCAGCACCGTCAGATCCGCCAGCGGCGCGCTTTCCTGCGGCAAAAACCCCACCGTGATGCCCCGCTGGCACATCACCTGCCCGTCATCCGGCGTCGTTTCCTGCAGCAGCAGCGAAAACAGCGTCGACTTCCCCGCCCCATTCGGCCCGATCAGTCCGATCTTCTCCCCGCGATTGATGTGAAACGAGACGCCGCTGAACAAAGTGCGGCCCGCGTAAGTTTTACTGACATTGGAAACAGAAAGCATGGGTGAAAGGGGTGCGCACCATGGCGCTAATTTTCCGAATGTCGAGCGACCTGCGCCCCGCCTCCCCAAAGGAGCCCGGGTTTCCAACCCGTGGCCGCTCCCTCCCCCCCCTCCGCTGCCAACCCTTCGTAGCTCGCAGAGCGAAGAACGGGCCAATCAAAGTGGCAGGGCCGTCCCGGCCCTGATTCCCCACCGCTGATAACCTCAACGGGCCAGATGATTGCCCTGCCCACAGGCGCTATTGGGTCAGTGCCTCCACATCCGCCTGGTCCTTGAGCCTGTTACTGGCGCGTTTGTTGGCCAGCAGATCCTCCAAACAGATCACGGGAATCTCGATGCCGTCCATATCCGTCATCAGGCGGCGTGGATAGCATTCCGCGAAGGCCACACCATCGATTTGGGTGCTGATCTCGATCCGCATCGGAGGGAAGCCCATGCGAACGATGTTCCCCGGCTCGAGAAAAAGCTCCGCCGATGCTTCACCATGCGAGAAACCGAAACGCTCAAGGGCTTTGAGAATGCGCTGGACGTTCTCCCCGCTTGTCGCCACCCACACATCCATATCCTGCGTGTAGCGGATCACCCCATGTACACCCACCGCCCACCCGCCGATGAGCAGGTACTCGACACCTTCATCGTTGAGAAACTGTAAGAACTCTCTGAAGTCGGGCGGCAGCGACGGTGCTTCCATGGGCATATTCTCTGAGTTTCTGGATTCCCTTCAGCCGCTGGGCCAGCGTCAATCGCAGGCACCCTTCACGATACTCGCGCGTCTGATCCGTCATGCGCCCCACGCTCAGCGCCGTGCGGTCCATGCGATAAGGTTCGGCGGGAGACATGGCTGAAAATGGGTGGACGTTCGCGAGGAGCAGCGGATTCGTAGCTTCGACTCAGGGATATCTGTTACGCCGGGGCGAGCGCCGTCTTCGCTTCAGTCTTGAGCGCGGAGAGGATGCGGTTGGCGTTGACGATCGATTCGAGTTCCGCCCGTTCCCCTTCACTCAAGGTGCCTTCCGTGTTCTTGGCGGCCAGCTCCTCATAACGTTCCTGATCGGAGGGATCGGCAGTCATCGTTGCCAGCGCCTGGATGAGATCGGGCCGCAAGCGGCTGGCCAGGGGGCGCAGCATCCGCCCCAAAAGAGGCGCGTCAAAAGCCATGTTCATGACCAGAGTTTCGCAGGAAATCGCTTTCGCGTCAATGTGGCAGTCGTTGGCCCGCTCCGCCCTCCCCCCCGGGTTCCCGCCTCCGCTGCTAACCCTTCGTAGCTCAGCTTGCCCTTCGTAGCTGGCGGAGCGAAGAACGGGCAGAGCGAAGAACGGGCAAACCAAAGTGGCAGGGCCGTCTCGGCCCTGGCCCCGGAAAAAGTAGGCGCAGTCGCCAGACTGCCCTCAGGATAGCGCCCGTTGGCCTCGCGCCTCCCCCCAATTCGTCATTCGTCATTCGGATTTGCTTCGTTCGCCCTTCGGGCTGCTTCGCTGGCTGTCTCGTTTCACTCGGCTCGCCATTCCCAACTCTTCTCCTGATCCTTCTCGCCGAACGCCCTGCCGCATCGTAGAACTCAATCCATGCCAAAGCCCAAGTCCTCCGTTCCCTGGACCCGCCAGCATCGGCTCATGGCGCTGAATCTCTATCACAAGCTCCCGTTTGGCAGGCTCCATCATCGGAACCCCGTCATCGTCGAGGTCGCGGCCAAGATGGGACGGACACCCAGCAGTCTGGCGATGAAATTGACGAACTTCGCCTCCCTCGATCCAGTGTTGGCAGCGCGAGGCATCGGTGGGTTGGACGGAGCCTCAAAGGGGGATCGTGAGCAATGGCAGGAGTTCAGGGAAAACCTGGATGAACTGGCCCCGGAAAGTGAGGGCCTGCTGGAGCAGTTGCTGAACGCGCCGGAAGGCGCGGAGATCGATTGTACGAGTTCGCCTCGTGGTGTGGTAATCCGACCAGATAGATTTTTGGTTAGGCCGAATGGCCCCACGGAAGGAACCGCCAGCGTCAAGGTGCGTCGCGGCCAATGCTTTTTCCGGCAAGCCGTGCTGACAGCTTATGGCGGCCGCTGCGGCGTCACCGGCCTCGCCATTCCGGAATTGCTGGTTGCGAGCCACATCCATCCCTGGGCCTTATTTCCCGAGGACCGAATTGATCCGCAGAATGGTCTTTGCCTATCACGCCTGCATGACGGTGCGTTTGATCAGGGCTTGATTACCTTCGACGCTGACCTGCGGATGCTGATGAGCGGGCGATTGAAGGAAAGCGAACCGAAGGAAACCGTGGAGCGGTTCTTTGAAGCCTACGTTGGTCTGCCACTCAGATCGCCAGAGAAGATCGGAGAGCCAAGCCGGGCATTCTTAGAGTGGCATCGAAGTGAGGTGTTTGCTGGTTAGGCTAGTTGGGACTCAAGCGCCTTTGCCGCCTATCCTTGCAGGCATTGTGATCTTTTCGGATGTGGTCTTACCGCGTGACGGTCCCCCACTCCCAGCAGCCAAAAAAACCACTTGCCTTTTCGGGGCGCCATCCCCCCGGTTCCTGTAGTTATGAACACGTGCTTCCCACCGCTTGACGACGGCTGTCCCTCTTCCCCCAGCGCCCCGCCCCCGCTCACCGATCACAGCCTACCGTCCACCGCCACGCACGCCCTCGACAATCCTCGCCACGAAGCCTTCGCCTTCGCCCTCGCCGCCGGCGAATCCGTCGCGGGCGCCTACGATGCCGCCGGCTTCCACCCCAAGAACCGCAAAGCCCGCTCTGAAGCCCTCAGCCAGCAACCCGACATCGTCGCCCCCGTCAAACACCTCGTCGAGACCGTGCCGAACCTCATCGACCTGTGGCGCTCCCATGCCCCCTCGTTCGGCACCATGCCCGAAACTCCCCGCAAAATGAACGCCTGGCTCTGGCAGGTCTTGACCGGCCGCCGCAAGGTCCAGCCCCTGCAGATGCAGGCCGCCCGCCTCTTCGTCCGCATGAACCACTGGGACCGCCGCCCGAAAAAAGGCGAAGACGCCCCCACCGCACCGCCGCTCGTGCTTGTTTCCGGCCCCGTCGCGCAGTCCCTCGACCTCATCAACGCCGTCAACTTGGCCCACGAGGTCCATTTCAACCTGCTCCCCCCTCGAATCCGAATACGAAAGCGACGTCGAGAACGGAGTCCGCCCGTCCCCGGGCGGTCCCCAGGAAGACTCAACCATCGCCGACGGCCCGTACCGGTGGGATCCCCTAGACCTGATCAACGGTCCCCACGTCATCCCCATGTGGACAAATGGGGATCGCAATCCCCATTCCCAATCCATTGATCCTCAGGCATCTAACCTCGAAACCAGCAAAAATGCCGACGAAAAAATAGATGCACCTTCAGCAAAGGATGAGGCAGCCGACCACAAGCCGCTCCCATCGTCTCAAGCCCTGAACCTTGATTCTTCGCCTCCCACCGATTCAACGCTTCCTCGCTTCAACCCTTCAACGATGCCCCCGTCTCCCCAAACCATCACCAACAACAGCAATCCATTGCCAACCACTGCAAACGGCGGCGCAGCCGCACCAAAGAAGCTCACCTACCTCCAAGAACTGGTCCTCGGCCTCCACAACGGCCCTCCCCGAACCGCCGCCCTGGCGGGCGATTCTCAATTCAATCTTGCCACGCTGGTTCTTCCTGTGTGACCCTCTTGAGGCCATGAATGCGTCTGGTGATCCGAACGAGCCGGCGACGGTGGCGGAGGAGGCTTTGTTCGAGGCATTGCCGGCCCCGCGGCGCGTGCGGCGGCCGAATCGATTGGTGCGACTTTGGCGGCAGGTGGGCGGGGGGTCGCTGACGCTGAGTTTGGTGATTCACGCGGGTTTGCTTTTTGCGGCCGGGGTGGTGGTCGTTGTCACGCAGATGCAGGAGCCGCAGATTGATTTTCTGCCGGGCGGGGGCACGCAGCAGGGGGCGCAGGCTTCCAACGAGTTGGCCCATCAGGTGCAGCAGAAGAAGCGCAGCACGCTGACGAAGAAGATGCCGATCAAGAAGATCGTGACCACGAGCATGAATGCCGCGCTGGTGCTCCCGGACGCGCCGCTGAATGCGCTGGATGTGCCCGACCTCGCAAGCTTGATCGGTACGGGCAGCCTGCGCAACGGGGGTGGGTTTGGCAAAAGCGGCGCGGGAGGCGGCTTTGGCAATGGCTTCGGCAGCGGCGGTCTCGGCGGGATCACCTTTAAACCCATCACGATGTTTGGCAGGGAACTCAAAGACTCGCGCAAGATTGCCGTGGTCATGGATGTGTCGCGATCGATGACGAGGTATCTGCCGATCGTGGCCAAGGAACTCGACAAGGTGGCGCGTGGCAGTCCGCTGATTTTGTACTTTGGCTGCGGGCTGAGAAAGCCGCCGCGTGAGATCGATGACAAGGTGCGCAAGGTGGGGACGGAGGAGTTTAACAAATTTTGGTACTACTGGGAGGGCCGGCAAGACATGAGGATGCTGCGGACCGAATACCCAGGGCTGAAGTACGAACCCGGTCAGCCGATGCCGCAGGACGCGATCTACCAGCAGATGGTGAAGCGGCCGAACACGTACTTCATTGATTTCAACGGCATCACCTACACCTCACCGGCCCTGATGTGCAAAGAAGTGATGGAGGCCGACAGCCTGTACTGGTTCGCCGACTTCCAAGACGCGGTGGATGTGGCGCACCTTGAGGAGGTGGTGAAGAAGCTGAAGTATCGCAAGCAGAAGCTCTACATCCATGCCTCCATCCGCGGCCGGTCCTTTGAGCTGGTGCGCGACAAGCTGGTGCTGCCGCTTGGCGGGGAAGTGATCGAAACGAAGGCGGAGTGAATTTTTTGGTGGAGGTTTTAGGCTGGAAGCCTCAGGCCGTTGACAGGCGAGGACGCCTATCCTCCGAATGATATCCCTGTCCGAAAACGGCGAGCGTATCTCTTTTCATGGGGCATGATGGGAGCGTGAAATTGACTCAGACAGCTTGTTATGAAGCCTTGCGCGCTCGCGATGCGCGCTTTGACGGGGTGTTTTATACGGGTGTGAAGACGACGGGAATTTATTGCCGGCCGGTGTGTCCGGCGCGGACGCCGCGGACGGATTCGTGTGTGTTTTTTGGCACGGCGGCGGCGGCGGAGACGGCGGGATTTCGAGCGTGCCTGCGTTGTCATCCGGAACTGGCGCCGGGACGGCTGGGGACGAGTTTGGCGGAGGCGGTGCTGCGGCGGCTGCAGGAGGCGGCGGTGGAGGGGACGCGGGTGGCGGATCTGGAACGGGAACTGGGGCTGGGCGCGCGGCAGGTGCGGCGGCTGCTTCAGGATGAGTTTGGCATCAATGCGGTGCAGGCGATGCAGACGCAGCGGCTGCTGCTGGCGCGGCAGCTTTTGGAACAGACGGCGCAGCCAATCAGCGAAGTGGCGTTGGCGGCGGGGTTTCGCAGTTTGCGGCGTTTCAATGCGCTGTTTAAGGAACGGCATGGGGCGAATCCGACCGACTGGCGGCGGACGAAGCAGCCGGCGGGTGAGACGGGAGAGATTCACCTGCGCCTGAGCTATCGGCCGCCGCTGGCCTGGGAGGCGCTGATGGATTATTTCCGCTGCCGGCTAGTCCCTGGCGTGGAGGAGATCGTGGGGGCGGAATATCGGCGCACGGTGCGGCTGGGGAATGCGGTGGGCTGGTTGCGGGTCTGGCCCGAAGGCGGGCAGGCGGTGTTGAATGTCGCGGTGGCGCCTTCGCTGAGCCGGGTGCTGGGCGCGGTGCAAACGCGGCTGCGGCGCATGTTTGACCTGGATGCGCAGCCGACGGTGATCGCGGAAGTGCTAGGGAGCGATCCTCTGCTGGCGCCGGTGGTGCGGCGTTTTCCCGGTTTGCGGGTCGGCGGCGCGTGGGATGCGTTTGAACTGGCGGTGCGCGCGGTGTTGGGACAACAAATCACGGTGGCGGCGGCGACGACGCTGTCGGCGCGCCTAACAGCAAGCTTGGGAGAGTCGGTGGAGACACCTTTTGAAAATCTGCATCATCTGGCGGTGACGCCGAAGGCGCTGGCGGGGGCGAGTGTGGACGAACTTTGCCGCCTGGGATTGGTCGGCGCGCGTGCCGCGGCGCTGCGGCATCTGGCGGCATGGGCGCTGGAAGGCGGGCTGAATTTCCCACCGGGTACGGATCATGAGGCGGCTGTGGAGCGCCTGGTGCAATTGCCGGGCATTGGCCCGTGGACGGCGCATTACATCGCCATGCGGGCGCTGCGCTATCCGGATGCGTTTCCAGCGGCGGACCTCGGTTTGCGCAAGGCGGTGGGCGCCGGTGAACTGGCCTCGGCACGAGAGACGGAACGGCGATCGGAAGCCTGGAAACCCTGGCGCGCGTATGCGGCCATTGCCCTTTGGAAAAGTTTATCCCCCTAATCAACAATGAAGAAACGCATTTACACGACGGAAATGGAGTCGCCTTTGGGAGCGGTGCTGCTCGCGGCGACGGAAGGCGGGCTCTGCGGGGTCTACTTTCACGATCAACGCTACCTGCCGGAAACGCGAGCGACGTGGCAGCGCGATGATTCGAAGTTTGCCAGGATACGCGAGCAACTGAAGGCCTACTTCGCGGGCACCAGCACGACGCTGGATGTGGCGCTTGATGTCGTCGTCGGCACGCCGTTTCAACGCGAGGTGTGGCGGGCGCTGCGGCAAATTCAACCGGGACAAACGTGGACCTATGCACAGGTGGCGGCGCATGTGGGCCGGCCGCAGGCAGTACGCGCGGTAGGGGCGGCCGTGGGAAGGAATCCGCTGTCGGTCATCGTGCCCTGTCATCGGGTGATCGGCAGCGGTGGCGCGCTGACGGGCTATGCCGGGGGATTGGAAAGGAAACGCTGGCTGCTGGCGCATGAGGCGGGAATGGTGAACTTCAAATGAATGCTTTCATCGAGCAACCACGTACGACATGATTCTCTCCTACCATGATCATTGATTGCCATAACCATGTCGGCGCGGATGTGTTGTTTTATTTGCACGGCGATTTTCCGTATGCTCAACATCTGGTCGCCATGGTGGAGGAGGGTGGGGCGTTGGGGGTGGACAAGTGGATCGTATTTCCCTTTGTCTCCCACATGGCGCTGGATGTGAAGGGGTTTTTGACGGGCGATATCCGGGAAGGCGGGGCGCAGGTCACGGAGGTGCCGTATGCGCTGGAGAACCGGCGGCTGTTGCGGGAGATTTATGAACTGTGGCCGGAGCATGCGAACCGGACGCTGCCATTCATCATGGTCGATCCGATGCGCAACACGGCGGCGCAGGCGAAGGAGCTGCGGCAGTTGAAGCAGGAGTATCGCATCAACGGCATCAAGATGCAGACGACGATCCTGCAGGCGGACATCAAGCATTTGCGCGACCGGGGCAAGGTCTTCGTGGAACTGGCGGCGGAGTGGGATGTGCCGATGCTCATTCATTCGAGCGTCTCGGAGAGTGATTTGTGGGCGCAGGCGAGCGACATCCTGGACATCGCCGAGGAGAATCCTGGCGTGCGTTTCTGCCTGGCGCACTCGTGCCGCTATGACAAGGAATGCCTGGACCGGGTCAATGAACTGCCTAACACTTGGTTCGACAATTCCGCGCATTGCATTCATTGCGAAGGCGCGGTGAAGGATCTGCCCTACATCGCGCCGAGGTCGCGCCGGTTTGACAGCGACTACAGCGATCCCGCGCGGGTCATTGGGGATCTGGCGGCGGCGTATCCAACGAAGTTCATGTGGGGGAGCGACTCGCCCTTTTACAGCTATGCGGCCGAGATCAATGGCCAGGTGGTGCGGCTGATCAGCACCTATGCCGCCGAAGTGCGGGCGCTGGTCACCAACCCAGCCGAAGTGGTACAACGAATTGCGGACACCAACACGCGCGCCTTTTTGAAATTGAACGATGAAAGCATTTTCGCTTGAGGGGAAACGGGCCCTGGTCACGGGGTCGTCACAAGGGATTGGATTCGCCATTGCGGCGGGCCTTCGTGGCGCGGGTGCGGCGGTGGTTTATCAGGGCCTTCAGGATCGGCCGGAAACGATTCCCGCCGGCAGCGACTATGTAAAAGCGGATCTCTTTGAGCCTGCCGCCCCGGCCTTGCTGGTGAGTCAGGCGGGCGATCTCGATATCCTGGTGTGCAATGCGGGAAGTTTCTTTGATCTGCCGGTGCTGGAGATGACGCGGGAGCGATGGGAGAAGACTTTGCAACTGAACCTGACGGCGACGTTTTTCGTCGCTCAGGCTTTTGCGCGGCAGTGCGCGGCGGCGAAGCGGCCGGGAAGCATCGTTATCACTTCGTCCACGAATGGCTTTCAGGCGGAGGCGGAATCGTGCGCCTACGATGCGAGCAAGGGCGCGCTGGTGATGCTGACGCGTTCGCTCGCGGTCTCGCTGGCGCCGCACGGCATCCGGGTGAATGGCATCGCTCCGGGTCTGATACGCACGCCGTTGACCTCGACCTGGATGGAGCGGCGCGAGCTGGACCTGTTGAAGCACTACGAGAAGAAGATCCTGCTGGGCGAGGTGGGGCGTCCGGAGGATTGCGCCGGCGCGGTGGTCTTTTTGTGCTCCGAGGCGGGCCGCTACATCACGGGAGAAATCATTGTGATCGACGGTGGATTGACGGTGGGGCAGATCGGTCAGGTGTGAGCGGACTTGACCTGAGCGAGATTTTGCTCTGCATTGGCGCATGCGCCTCACCTCTTTGTTGTCCGCTCTTGTACTCGCTTTTTCTGCCGCTCACGCCGCTGACATCCCTTTGGATGACACGACTGTCGTTTTGGGAGAAAGGGTGGGCCCGATCACGATGGGCATGACCTCGGCCAGCCTGAAGGCGCTCTTGGGAAAGAAGGTGAAGATAAGCAAGCTGCCCGGGCCGGAGGGCACGGAGATCGAAGGGGCGAAGGCGTTCGCGGGAACGGATCGCGAACTGGAGATCATGTTTAATCCGGAGAGCAACAAGAAGGAGATTTCCGACATCGTCGTGGTCGGCAAGGCGTGGAAATTTGGCAATGGCCTGAAAAGTGGCCTAACCATAATTGAGCTTGAGAAGATCAATGGCAAAACTTTCACGGTGAACGGATTCGGCTGGGACTACGGTGGTTTTGCGAATTTTGAGGGCGGCAAATTGGCCGCCAAGGTCAGTGTGCGGTTTGACACGGGCGAGGCGGAGATTCCTGATTCGCTCAGTGGGGAGCGGCAGATTCCAAGCACGGACAAGAAGCTGCGCGCCCTCAACCCCAAGGCAGGTCATGTGACGGTCTTTTTTCGTTGATGCAGGATCGGCAGAGCATCGTCCGTTCTTGATCACATGCGCATCTGGGATCTGCACTGCCACCTGTCCGGCGTCGCCGGATTAACCCCCGAGGAGAGGCTCGGGAACTTGCTGCGGTATGCGGACCGGGTGGGCATTGAGCGACTTTGTGTCTATATGGGCATGAAGTGGTCGCAGGACCCGTCCCCGGATGATCTGGTGAAGCAGAATGACGAGGTGCTGCGCGCCCTGGCCAAACATTCGGACCGCGCCTTTGGCTTCGTTTATCTCAGCGCCAAGCACATTGAAAGAAGCCTGACGGAACTGGAACGTTGCGTGGCCAATGGGCCGATGGTCGGCGTGAAGCTGTGGGTGGCAGAGCGCTGCAATGTGCCCGAGATTGATGCGCTGATTGCGCGGGCCGCCGAGCTGAAGGCGGTGATTTTTCAGCACACGTGGTTTAAGACCAATGGCAACTATGTGGGCGAATCCACACCCATGGAACTGGTGCAACTGGCGCAGCGTTTTCCCAAGGTGCCGATCATCTGCGGCCACACCGGCGGCAACTGGGAGATCGGCCTTCGCACGATCCGAAACCAAAAGAACCTGTTTGCCGACCTTGCGGGCAGCGATCCTACCGCCGGCATCACGGAGATGGCGGTGCGTGAACTTGGCGTAGATCGGGTGATCTATGGAAGCGACGGCGGCGGACGCAGCTTTGCCAGCCAGCTCGCCAAGGTGCATGGCGCGCCAATCAGTGATGCGGACAAGCAGAAGATCTTTTGCGACAATCTGCGGAATCTGATGCTGCCCATTCTCAAGGCGAAGGGAATTAAGGCGTAGATTCGCCTAACCAGATTTAGCCTTGCGTTGGCGGCCAATTCCTGGCAAAAATGACCCCCATGAAATTCCGTCCTCTTATTCTCGCGGTGTTGGCCGTGCTTTCTCTGGCCTCGCCGGTGCGGGCGCTGGATTTCGCCAATCACGCTTTTTTCAAGCACTTGATCGGCGAGTGGAAGGCCGAGGGTGAACTCAAGGGGACGGACAACAACCTGGTCACGATCACGGAAACCTGGACTGGCAAGGCGGATGCGGAAGGCAGCTTTTACATTGAGGGCAGCCGCACGGTCAACGGGGAGACTCAGCGGTTCAAGTGGAGCATTACCCATAATGCCGCGATCGATAGCTACGAAGCGATACTGACGGGCGCGGATGATTCCCAGACCCTGCGGTTTGAAGGCAGTCTTTCCGAAGTGACTATGGTCATGACCATGAAGGCGATTACTGGCACAGGTGGCAGCGGCGTGACGGTGGAGGATTCGTTCGCGGACGCCGACAGGGACACGCTGGAAAGCAAGGTTACGCTGACCAACGATCAGGGGCAGACGTCATTGGAAGGCAAGATCACGCACAAGCGGGTGAAGGCACCTTAGTCTCTCAAGTCGTCACAAAAAGCGGACAAAACCGAAGCGGCGGCAACGATGTTGTTCGGTATGAGAACTGTTTTGTTGCTTTTTCTCGTGGCCGCGCCCGGCATCTTAGGCGCCCAACCGCTGAAGTTTCCGTCGACGCCACCGACAGCGCCGCGGGACACGGCGAAAAGTTTTCATGTGCTCGATGGTTTCGCCATGCAGGTCATTGCGAGTGAGCCGCAAGTGACCAGTCCGGTGGCGATGACTTATGACGAGGATGGCCGCGCTTATGTCTGTGAGATGAATGATTATCCGTACACGGATAAGGAGCATCACAAACCGGCCCAGGAAAACCCGACGGATAAGCCGCTGGGCAGTGTGCGTCTGCTGGAGGATACGAATGGCGATGGAGTCTTTGATAAGAGTTCCCTCTTTGCCGAAGGCCTGTCCTGGCCCACCGGCGCCTGCTGTTGGAAGGGCGGTGTCTTTGTCACCGCCACGCCGGATCTTTGGTATCTCAAGGACAGCGATGGCGATGGCAAGGCGGACATTCGGCAGAAGGTATTCACGGGATTCAAAAAGCTCAATGTCCAGGCCGTGATGAACAATCCGATCTGGGGCGCCGATCATCGCATCTATGTCGCGGGCGGGTCCAATGGCGCCACGATCACGCGCCCGGATGTGCCGGATTTCAAACCCATCACCATCAAGCGCAACGACTTCTCTTTTGATCCGACTACACTTGAAGTTAGAATCGAAAGTGGCGGTGCGCGGTTTGGCAATGCGTTTGATGACTGGGGCGATCGCTTCCTCTGCAATATTCGCAATCCCTGCCAGCATGTCGTGCTGCCCTATCGTTTTCTGACGAGCAATCCGTATCTGACGCTCAATCCGCTGAATGACTGTGCCGAAGCCGGGGATCAACTTCCTGTGTATCGCACGAGTCCGATCGAACCCTGGCGGGAATTTCGCGCGAAGCGTTGGAGTGCGGAAGGCAGCCACATGCCGCGCAGTGAACTTGTCGGCGCCGGGGTTGTTACTTCCAGCGCGGGCATCGCCGTTTATCGTGGGGATGCGTATCCGGCGGAGTATCGCGATTTCGCCTTCGTCGCGGATGTGGCGGGCAACCTTTTTTACCGCATGAAGCTGGTGCCGGACGGCATCACCTTCAAAGCGGTGCAGGTGGATGGCCAAAAGAACTTTTGCACCGGTGATGATGTCTGGTTTCGTCCCGTGAACTTCGTCAATGCACCGGACGGCTGCCTGCATGTTTGTGACATGTATCGCGAAGTGATCGAGCATCCCTGGAGCATTCCGGACGATATTCACGCGAGCCTGGATCTGCTGCGCGGCCGCGACAAGGGCCGTCTCTATCGCCTGGCGCCGTCAGGCTTTCAGTCACGGCCCACTCCGAAGCTGAGCGGGGCTGCCACCGCGGAACTCGTCGCGTTGCTGGATCACCCCAATGCGTGGCATCGCGACACGGCTCACCGGCTGCTGTTTGAGCGCCAGGACAAGAACGCCGTCCCGCCGCTGCGGCAAATGGTGAAGGCAGGCAAAACGCCCCAGGGACGGGCCCAGGCGCTGTGGGCGCTCGAAGGACTGGGTGACCTGGGACCAGGTGCGGCCGCCACGGATTTCCGCAAGCCTAACCGCGTGTCTGACAAGCAGGTCGTGGATCAGAGCCAATGGCTGCTGGATGCCGGCATTACTCAATCGGGCTACGCATTGCTGCTGGAGGCCCTCCTGGATCAGGATCCGCGTGTGCGCAGGCAGGTCGTGCGGATTCGTCCCGAGGCCTTGCTGGCGCCGCGAGATCTCGCGGAACTCTTTACCCTGCGTGCTGACGCGAAGCGGCTGCTCAATGATCCAGACCTGCAGGTTCGCCTTGAGGCGATCTTGAATCACAGCATCGTTTGGAGTCCGGCCTCGCTGCCGGTTTT
>JAXMIV010000718.1:0-9710 GCA_034377045.1 Prosthecobacter sp.
CGGCTCGCGGGAGGAGGCGGCGAAGGTGACGAAGAAGTCGGGTGATGAAGGCATCGACGGCATCATCAACGAGGACCGGCTGGGCCTGGACGTGATCTATGTGCAGGCGAAGCGCTGGCAGAGCACGATCGGCCGAGTGGAGATTCAGAACTTCATCGGCGCTTTGGCGATGCGGCATGCGACGAAGGGGGTCTTCATCACGACGAGCGATTTCAATGAGAATGCGCTGGCCTGCGCGCGGGCGGTGACGCAAAAGGTGATCTTGATCGGTGGGCAACGGCTGGCGGAGCTGATGATCGAGTACGGGATCGGCGTGTCGACGGTGCGCACCCTGGCGATCAAACGGTTGGATTCGGACTATTTTGAGGAGGGGTGACGGCCGCCTAACGGCGGGTTTGCTGTGGTTGAGCGGTGGGCGGTGCTCAGTTTTCAGTGCTCAGTTCGGTATCCGGTGCATGCCAGGGCCTACCATACTCCAGTGCTGAGCCTCCCAGCCGTGGGTGGCCAGAAGGGGAACCCAGTCGGGGCTCAGGTTCATGTCCACCAGGATCTTCACGCGGCGGAGAGGGCCAGCTCTTCGTCATCCACGCGCAGGGCGGCATAGCCGAGGCAGGCATCAATGTCTTCCGCTTCCAGGTAGGGATAGGCGGTCATGATCTGCTCCGGTGTTCGGTGGTTAGCGAGTTGACGAAGAACGTTGGCGACGGTCACGCGCAGCCCGCGGATGCACGGTTTGCCTGACATGACTGATGGATCGAGAGTGATGCGTTCCAAGTTCATGGAGTTATATTACAGGTCGTTTGCAGGGTTTGCAAAGCAATCGCCAGAGCCAGGCGTGGAGACGGGAAGGACTGATTTCGGCGCGGGGGAAGGGGACTCAGTTCCGGCGGAACTGACCTACTTGTGGGCTTCCAAAGCCGCGAGCCGCTCCGCCAGCGGCGGGTGGCTGTAATGGAGCCAGATGGTGAGGGGATGCGGTTGGGGGTGGGAGAGGTGGTCGTGGGTGAGGCGTTTGAGGCCGCTCATGAGGGGGGCGGGGGTGCCAACGGCTGCTGCGGCGAAGGCGTCGGCTTCGAATTCGTGTTTGCGGCTGAGGGCATTGCCGAGGAGGCTGGTGAGGAGGCCGAGGGGTGTGTAGACGATGCCGAAAAGCACCAATCCGAGGCCGATGGGTGTGCCAGAGACGCCGAAGGCATGGTAAAACGCGGGGCTGTGAAGCGCCCAGTGCAGGAGGGCGAAGAGGAGGGCCAGCTCGGCCATGGCGACGGCGAGGTGGATGGGGACGTGGCGGAGCTTGTTGTGGCCGATTTCGTGGGCGAGGACGGCGAGGATTTCGTCGGGGGTGTGCTTTTCGAGGAGGGTATCGTAGAGGGCGATGCGGCGGGTTTTGCCGAAGCCGGCGAAGAAGGCGTTGGCTTTGGTGGAGCGGCGGGAGCCGTCGACGACGCTGACTTCGGCGACGGGGAACTTCAGTTTTTGGGCGAGGTCGAGGATGGACTGGCGGAGTTCGCCATCCGGCAGGGGCTGAAATTTGAGGTAGAGGGGCATGAGCAGGCGCGGGGCCAGCCAGGTCATGAGGAGGCTGAAGGTGGCGATGGCGGCCCAGCCGTAGAAGGCGGCGCGGGGCTGGGTCTGGAAGAGCCAAACGATGAGGCCGGCAAGCGGCAGGCCGAGAAGGGCGAGGAGGAGGAGGCTCTTGAGGTGGTCGCCGATGAAAGTGGCGGGGGTGGTGCGGTTGAAACCGTGTTTGGCCTCGACGCCGAAGGTGGACCAGAGGTCGAAGGGCAGGCCGACGAGGGTTTGAGCGAGGACGACAAGGCCGATGGCGATGAGGCTGGCGGTGAGGGGGCTGTGGCCCCAGGAATCGGCGAGTTGCTGGAGCCAGCCGAAGCCACCGGCCCACCAAAAGCCGAGGAGAAGGGCCAGGAAGGTGGCATCGCGGATGACGTCGAGGCGGGCGGAGTCGCTGTGGTATTCCTGGAGGCGTTCGCGGGTGTCTTCGGGGAAGACGTCACTCAGGACGGCGGGGATGGGTCTGCCGAGGCGGGCGAGGTTAAGGAGGGTGGCGAGCAGCTCCAGGTGGAAGATTCCCAGGATGCCGAGGAGGGCGACGAGGAACCAGGGGTTGGAGAGGGTCATGTGGAGAGCGGATTGTAGACCAGTTGGGCTCCAACTGGTTCGGGGAGGGGGTAGTTGGGGCCCAACTGCGGTACTATAAAAAAAAGCAGGCGGGGAGACCCGCCTGCTCTTGAGAATGATGGTTGGGAGAGAAAGGGGACCCGAGATTACTCGGCGTTTTCTTCCACGTAGCGGATCACGTCACCCACGGATTGAAGCTTTTCAGCTTCTTCATCGGGGACGTCGATGCCAAATTCTTCTTCGAAGGCCATCACGAGTTCCACGGTATCCAAGGAGTCAGCGCCGAGATCCTCGATGAACTTGGCTTCGGGCGTGACTTGCTCCGGGTTTACGCCCAGTTGTTCGACGATGATGTCTCTGACTTTTTCGGTGATGTTATCGGCCATAGGGTGAGGGGGATGGTGCGGCGGAGCTTTAGCGGCTGGAGTTTGTTTGGCAAGGGAAAATCAGGCCTTTTTTCCTGGGAGCGGATCGGGGCTGAAAATGGATTCAGGATTCGGGTTTTCCCGCAGGGTCTGTTTCCTCGTCTTGCGGGTCGTCAATCTTTTCGATGAGCTCGCCTTTAAACTGGGAACGCAGCCTGTCGAGCACTAACTGCATGTTTGTAAACTTAAGGTCGTCAAGAATGGCGCGGCGCTCGGGGCCGTCGGCGGTTTCGCGGTACCAGGCGTAACCGATGCCTTTGTGGGGCCATTTGCGCAGGTCGAGGCGGAAGACATCGGCGAAACGGACGGTTTTGCCTTCGGGGGTGATCCAGTGGTCGGGGCCGCCGCGGACGGTCTTGCGGCGATTCAGGAGGATGAGGCCGCCGACGATGAGGGCGGCGAGGATGGCGGCGCCACCGAGCCAGTACTGCTGGGTGATTTCGGCGTCGCTCCAGCGGTGGGGATCTTCGGGGAAGTTGTGTTCGGCGGCCCAGGAGACCCACCGGGGCGCCTGGGAGTCGCTGCCGGTAGGCCAGCCTTTGGCGCGGGCGTCGGCGACCCAGGCGTCGAGGCGGCCGCCGGCGCGGGCGGCGTCGAAGCTTTTGAGGACCTCGTTGTCGAACCAGTCCTTTTTGGCGGCGATGGCGTTGTCCTTGGGGTAGCCGATCTTGCCGTCGTAGACAAAATAGAGGCCCATGGCCAGGAGCATGGCGGCAAGGAAGATCATGCGCCGGTAGTACCAGCGGGTGACCCGGCAGAGGATGATCTCTGGCTCAGCCGTGGCTGGGGGCGCGGAGGGGCTTTCCATGCGTATCCGAAGCCCGGTTCGCGAGTTGATGCAACTGGGAATGGCACGCATGTCATTCCAAATCGGCGCGATTATTCTACCTGCGCGGATTGAAGGGGACTGGTAGTGGTCTTGCGTTCGTAGATTCTGAACAAACCCTGTTTTTTACTTTCCCTATGCTAATCCTCATTTTCCTCGGAACCATGGCGCTGTCGCTGTACGCCTCTTGGCGGGTGCGCAGTGCGTACAACCGCTATTCGCAGGTGCCGGCTTCGTCCGGATTCACGGGGGCGGACATCGCCCAACGGATCTTGGACCTCAATGACATCCGCGACGTGACCATTCACGCGGCGCCAGGGCATTTGATCGACCATTATGACCCGTCGAACCGGCGCTTGGTGCTTTCGGAAGAGAACTACCACGGGCAGTCCGTGGCGGCGCTGGGGATCTCAGCTCATGAATGCGGGCACGCGATCCAGCACAAGCAACTGTATGCGCCGCTGAAATGGCGGATGGCGGCGGTGGGCATCACCAACATCGCCAGCCAACTGGTGATGTGGATTCCGCTGATCGGTCTGTTTGGCGGGCTGATCCCGTATAAGCTGGCGATTACGATCATGGCGCTGGGTTTTGGCATCATGATGCTTTTCCAACTGGTGACGCTGCCGGTGGAGTTTGACGCGACGGCGCGGGCGAAGCGGGTGGTGACCAGTACCGGGGCCGTGATGCCGGGAGATGAGTTCAACGCGATGAGCAAGGTGCTGGATGCGGCGGCGCTGACCTACGTGGCGGCGTTTGTGAGCTCGCTGGCCTATTTCCTCTACTACCTGATGCGGATGGGCGCGGGCCGAAGTGACGACTAAGGCGGGCCATGGCCGCAGGTGAGCTTTTGGGGTGGGCGGACGGTTTTTGTCCGCCCACTGTCGTTTCTGGGCAGAGGGTGGCCGAATTGGCATTGCGGGTGTGCTGGCTTGCACGCACGTTTGTCCATGCCTCTGCGCGCGCGTAATCCTTTGGTCATGTCTCTCCGGATCGTCTTTCTGCTGGCCTGCGGCGCCCTATGCCTGAATGGGCAGGAGGCGGCGAAGCCGGACGGGGCGAAGCAGTTGGCGGAGGCCCAGCAGCGGCTGAAGAAGGTCTCCGCGACGGAGTATGAACTGGACGGCATCCGCATCAATGCGGCGACCCGGGAGGTGCGCATCCCGACGCTGGTCAACCTGAAGAAAGCGCCGGTGGAGTACATGCTCGTGCACGAAACGGGGAAGACTCACGAGAGCGTGTTGAGCACGGCGGTGAGCCCGACGAGCATTCAGGTGGCGCTGCTGCTGGCGAATTACCAGCCGGCGACCGAGGGGATGCTGACGAAGGTGCCGGAGGCGGAACGGCCGAAGATATGGAAGGAGCAACCGCCGGCGAAGCCGCGTGGCAATCGCGTGGTGGCGACAGTGGAGTGGAAGGCGGGCGCGGAGACCAAAAGAGCACGGCTGGCGGATTGGTTTCAGAATGTCGAGACCTACAAACCAGCCCCGGACCTGGACTCGTGGATCTTCAACGGGTCGTACATTGATGAGCGCGGCTTTATCGCCCAACACGAGGGATCCATCATCGCGACATGGTTGGACCGGGGGGCGATTCTGAACTCGCCTGCCGAGGGAAACTGGCGCGATGATCTTTGGATTTCCCTGCCGGCGAACGTTCCCGATGAAGGGACGCCGGTAACGTTGATTTTTTCCCCTGAAATCCCGGCCGCCGGGAAATGATTTAACCTAACAATCACCATGAAAACATACCTCATTGCCGCCCTCAGCCTCATGGCGGCCATTCCGCAACTGGGGCTTGCGCAGGCCGCGACGCAGCCGGCCCGGCACGAATCCCTGAAGCAGGAGATCCGCCTCGGTTACGATCGCGGACTGGGGTTTTTGAAAGCGAAACAGAACCCCGAAACGGGGCAGTGGGGAGATGCCGAGCCGGTGGCCTTCACGGCGCTGGCGATCGCCTCGACCTTGCTGGATCCGAATCGCGATCCGCAGGCGCCGATTCCGCCGCACATTGAGAAGGGTTACGCTTTTCTGCTGAAGAATGTGCAGCCGGACGGCGGCATCTACGTGAAGGCGCGCGCCAACTACAACACCTCCCTGGCGCTGATGGCGCTGCTGCTGCATCCGAAGCTGGAAAACGAGCAGATCATGCTGGCGGCGCGGCGTTTCATCATCGGTCAGCAGAACGACTTTGATGAGAAGGGGAAGACGGACAATCCCTTCGACGGCGGCATTGGCTACGGCACGCCGAAGCCGAACAATCCAGCGCACGCGGACCTTTCGAATACCACCTTTGCGCTGGAGGCGCTGCACTATGCCCAGGCGCTGCTGGCGGACAAGGGAGACGCGGGCAAGGGCGAGCCGCAGCTCAACTTCTCGGCGGCGATTCAATTCATTCAGAACTGCCAGAACCTGCCGGCGACCAACAAGCTGGGCTGGGTAAGCAACGATCCGAAGGACAAGGGCGGCTTCGTGTACAGCCCGGGTGAAACTCGTGGGGCCGAGGAGAAACTGCCGGACGGCCGGGTGGCGTTGCGTTCCTACGGCAGCATCAGTTATGCGGGCATGATGAGTTTCATCTATGCGGGTCTGGACAAGAGCGATCCGCGAGTCCAGGCGGTCATGGAGTGGTTGAGCGCCAACTACACGCTGGACGAAAATCCCGGCTTGGGCGCCAACGGCCTCTACTACTACTACCACACGATGGCGAAAGCCCTCGCGGCGGCCAGGGTGGACTTCCTGAAGACCAAGGACGGCAAAGTCGTCGACTGGCGCGCCGACTTGGCGGGCAAGATCCTGAGCCTGCAGAAGGGCGATGGCACCTGGGCCAACGAGACCGGTCGCTGGATGGAGAGCGATTCGGTGTTGACGACCTCCTACATGCTGATGGCGCTGGCCCGGGTGCACGGGAGTTTGTGAACAAAGAGGTGGCTTATTGACAGGTTAATCACAGCTTAAACACAGGTTGCTGGCATTGCACAAACTCGGGTTCCCGTGTTTGATGGGCAGCCCGAATCATGGCTGAGTCTGTTTCCAATCTCGTTCAAAGTGTCGTGGCCTCTGGGGCCGCGCTGGCGGCTGCGGCGATGCCGCAGCAGGCGAATGCCTTTGGCCGCAAACGCAATGAAGAGCCGAGTGCGGAGGAGTTACTGGCGAGCATCAACCGCGCGCTGCCGTTTTCCGATGAGGCGGAGAAGGGGGTGCTGTCGTGCCTGTTACAGGATCCGAATGAGCGGCTGAGCGAATGCCGCATCACTTTGCCGGCGGCGGCTTTTTATCACGCCGCGAATCGGACGATCTACGAGAAGCTGCTGGAGTTTCACGACAAGAATCTGCCGATCGATCCGGTGATGGTGACGCAGACGTTGCGCGATCAGGGGCTGCTGGAGCGCGTGGGCGGAGCAGCGGCGATTTCGGAACTGTTTACCTTTGTGCCGATCCCGGCGCACTACCCGTACTACAAGAAAATCGTGCTGGATAAGCACATCCTGCGACAGCTCATTCATGCGTGTTCGCTGAACATTCACCAGGCTTATGAGCATGGCCGGGAGCAGATGGATGAGGATACGAACACGCTCATCGATCATGCGGAACAGCGCGTGCTGGCCGTGCGGGAATCCGCGGGGACGCAGGATGGTTTCAAGACGCTGAGCACGCATGTGGCGGAGGCGATTGATTCGATCCAGTACATGCTGGAGCATCCGGGGCAGTTGCGGGGTTTGTCGACGGGTTACAGCAAGCTGGATGCGATGAGCAGCGGTCTGCAAGGCGGGGAAATGTTTGTCATCGCAGCGCGGCCGTCGATGGGCAAGACCTCGCTGGCGATGAATATTGTCGAGCACATCGCAGTGGACTGCGCGGTGCCGTGCGCGGTGTTCAGCCTGGAAATGAGCGCGACGATGCTGGTGCGGCGCTTGCTGGTGTCGCGGGCGCAGTTGTCGATGCAGGATTTGTCGCGCGGCTTGCTTTCGCGCGCCCAACAAGAAGCGCTGTTCAAGGCCACGCGCGATCTGCAGAAGGCGAGCATCTACATCGATGAAACGCCGGGCCTGGATGTGCTGGAACTGCGGGCGAAGGCGCGCCGATTGAAGAAGCAGTTCGGCATCCAGATGATCATGGTGGATTACCTGCAGCTCATGACTTCCGGCAGCAAGCGCGGGAAGGATAACCGGCAAATCGAGATCGCCGAAATCTCGGCGGGTCTGAAGGGGCTCTCGAAGGAACTGAATGTGCCGATCGTGGTGCTGGCGCAGTTGAATCGCGCAGTTGAATCGCGCAAGGGGCAACGGCCGGTGCTGTCGGACTTGCGTGAATCGGGATCGATCGAACAGGATGCGGACGTGGTGGGGCTGCTGACGCGCGATGATTATGCGGGCGCGAAGATGGAAGTGGGCAATGAAGAGGAAGAGGAGAAAAAGAAGGGATCGGCCATGCTGATCATTGCGAAGAATCGCAACGGACCCACGGATGACGTGCCGCTGCGCTTCGTGGCGCACGCCATGCGCTTCTTTGAGCGCAGTGGTGATGAGAACGAGGCGGATTCACCGTAGTGGATTCCTTACGCCAAAAAGAAGCGGACCCAGGAAGGCGCGTTGAGTTCCACGAGCAGGGCGAGCAGCAGAGCGATGCTGATGCCCAAGGCGCCGACCAGCGTTATTTCCAGGCCCTTGGTGAGAATGAGCGACGGTTGTGAGATGCCGAGATCGGCCAGGGTTTGGAATTGCCTCTGGCGCAGGCGGAAGGAGAGGGCAAAGACGAGCGCGGCCACGGTGAGGGCGGCGGTCGCGATAAGGGCGAGTACGCCTAACACCAAGTTCTGTACCTGGAAGAGGGTCTTGATCAAGATGTCAAATTCATCGCGGGGGCGGATGAGTTGCAGCGGGGTGTTGGCCTTGAGGTAACGGCCGGCAAGGACGGCTTCGGATTTGGCATCGCGCGGCAGGACGATGACGGCGCTCAAGGGAAAGGCGCCCGCATCGCCGTGGAAGTGGAAGGAGGCGAGGTTGGTGTCGGTGACTTCGTTGAACATACGCACGGCGGCGTTGGCGACAGTGTTCTTGCCCTCCTGCTTGAGCGTGTCCTCGGGTTTGCCGGCGAGGTCGTCGTGGCCATGGGCGAGGCCTTGGATGAGCCAGGTGGTCTTGAGATCGACGAAAATAGCGTCATCATCCGGCGTGCCGTTGGCGGCGAGGATGCCGGTGATGCGCAGCTTGAGCGGGTAGATGCCGGCGAGGTCGAAGACTTGTTCTTGTGAGGAGAAGAGCTGGCCGCCTAACTGAAGTTTGCGTTGCGTGGCCAGGCGCGCGCCGATGACGCAATCGCCGAGGCGGGCGATCATTTTGCCTTCGGCGACCTGGAGATCGCGGAAGGGGAAGTACTCGACTTCGGTGCCGATGATGGGCGCGCCCTGGGCGTGAAAGCGGATGTAGAGCGGGATGGCATCACCGAGGTCGGTGGCGCGCAATTCGTCGAGCGTGCGCGCGGGAATGGTGGGCAGCGGCTGCACCTTGAAGTAGAGGGCGGTGAGCAGGAGGTCCAGGGCGCTGCCGCGCGCGCCGACAATCTGCGGCGTGGCGACGGCGCGGGAACGCATGGCGGTTTCGGCCTCGCGCACGAGGATGCGGATGCCCAGCGGCAGCGCGAGGATCAGGCCCAAGGCACCGGCCAGCAGCAGGGTTTGCAGGCGATGGCGCGCGACGTAGCGCCAGGCGAGATGGAGGGAGGCGGCGATCATGCGGCTGCCGTGAAGTCCTCCACGCGGGCGTTTTTGGGAAAGTGCGGCACGAGTTCGGGATCGTGCGTGACCATGATCAGGCAGGCTTTGGTTTCCTGCGTGTAGTCGAGAAGGAGATCCATGACGATCCGGCGCCGCGCGGCATCGAGGGAGGCGGTGGGTTCGTCGGCAAAGACGTAGCGCGGCCGATGCGCCAGGGCACGGGCGATGGCGACACGTTGGCGCTCGCCTTGTGAAAGCTTGCCGGCGAGGCGGTGCCAGTGATTGCTAATCTGCAGGCGGTCAGCGAGAGCGCGAGCATGGTCTGTCGCGCTGGTAGGGACGCGCTGCGCCGCGTCCGGGGGGACAGCGGGCAGGAGTGCCCGCGCTCCCTTCGTGCTGCTGAAACTTTGGGGCAGGAGGATATTTTCGGCGACGGTCAGGTAATCGAGCAGGGCGAAGTCCTGGAAGACGAGGCCGACTTCCTGGAGGCGGAAGGTGCGGCGTTGCGTTTCAGAGAGGGAAGCCAGGGTGGTATCACCAAAGCGCACATCCCCGGCATCCGGTCGCAGCAGGCCGGTCATCAGACGCAGCAGCGTCGTCTTGCC
>JAXMIV010000719.1:0-4219 GCA_034377045.1 Prosthecobacter sp.
GGCAGCTTTGGTATGCGCGGCCAGGAGGTCGCGCGGGGTCGTGGCCCCCTGAGTATCAGGCGTCAGCGCAGGCACGTTGCTCGGCACCGGGGGCAGGGGAATGCCCAGAATGTTTTCCAGCAGATACTTGCCGCGTTTCACCGGTGAGGTGCGCGTCTGGCTGGAGGTGAGGGTCAAGACACTGCCCTGGGTCAGGATGCCGCCGCGCGGCGTGCCCGCCAGCGAGGCCTTTTGAAATTTGTCCCCCTTCACCCCATTGATCCCATAAAACTGCGCCAGTTTCTCATTCAGAAAGGTGTAGTCCGAATTGAGAAACTCAAGCACCGGCCGGTTCTCCCGCAGGATGTGATCGAAAAAGCTCTGGCTCTCCTTCTTCATCAGGTCCGCAAGGCCGCCCCGCCATTCAGGAAAGCGCTTCTGGTCCGGCGACACAATGTCCATGTCACGCAGTTGCAGCCATTGCCCCGCAAAGTCCTCCGTCAGCGCCCTGCCACGCCAGTCACCAATCATGCGCTGCACTTCCGCCGCCAGGTTCTTGCGCAGTTCCCCCTTCGCCGCGAGTTGCAGCAACCGCTCATCCGGTGGCGCCGACCACAAGAAGTACGAAAGCCGGCTCGCCAGGCTGTGTTCATCAATCGCCGCCACGCCGTCGGTCAGCGCACCAGCCGGTTGCGGCGGGCTGCGAAAAAGAAAGGCCGGCGAAACCAACATGCCTTCGAGGACAAAACGCGCCGCGCCCAGTGGCGGCTCCCCTTCCTTCATCGCCAGGGTCGCGAAAGTCTCCCACTTCGTCTTCTCCGCCGCCGTGATCGGCCGGCGAAACAATCGCGTGCCGAGTTTCTCCACCAAAGCGGGCACATCGCCCGGCTGCACTCCGTTTTGGCCGATCGGCCCCTGAATCTTCACCTGGTGAATCCACAGATTGCGGTCCGCCTTGGTCTTCTCGTCATAGAAGTCATTGAGAAACCAGATCTGCAATTCATGCGCGCCGGCCGGCAGATCCGCCTCCATGTCGAACCACTGCGCCGCCTGATTCTTCGCGGTGATCGCTCCCGAGCCCACCGTCTTCCCCGCCAGTCGCACATCAAACTTAGCCGGTTCATCCCCCGCCTGCTGCGCGCCCGCCTTGATGGTTAGGCGATACTTGCCCGGCTGGCTCATTTCCACCGGCTTCTTTACATAACCGCTGCTCGCCAGTTCGATCCCGCCCGTGTCCTTCGAGGCCGCCCCTTCGCCCTCATTGAAATCCTCGCCACTCAGCAGCATCGCCGGCAATGCCGCGGCCTTGCCATCGAGAAGCCAGCGCAGAAACTTCGTCCCGCGCGGCGCCAACAGGCTGAACGGCCCTTGCACCTCCACCTTCTCCAGCGCCACATTGCGATCCCTTTTGTTAGGATCCGGATTCATCGGATCGGCAAAATCATTCAAAAAGCGGATTGCGATCTTCGATTCCCCACCCTTCAGGTTCACCGTCTGCTGAATCTTCTGCCACGGTCCGCCCTCATTTTTGTACACCTTCAACACATCAAACGTCGACACATCCTTGCCATCCACCCTCAGGCCGATCTTCGCCGGCTCATTCCCCGCCTGCGTCGCCGCCACATGAATGGTTAGGGCATAATTGCCCGCCACCGGCACCGTCACCTTCGTCGTCGCCTCCGCTTCCGAATGGAACCAGCGCACGCCCTCCCATTCCTTCGTCTCCCCCTTGCTGTTCCAGAACTTCTTCGCCGTCAGTTCCACATCCGAATGATCCGGCGTCGTCACATCCATCGCCTTGTCAGCGATCGTCCGCGCGGCGCGCAGGTACTTCTCCATCAGCATCGGCGACAGCGACAGTACATCGCCGATGTTGTCGAATCCGTAGCCCGTGTCATCCGGCGGGAACTCATTCGCCGGGCGCAGGTCCACCATCAAGGCATCCCGGATCGTGTTGTTGTACTCCGTCCGATTCAGCCGGCGATACGTCACATGCCCCGGATCAGGCTTCGCCGGGTCGAACCAAAAAATCGCATCATCGATCCACGCCAGGATCGCATCCCGCTGTTCCAGCGTCGGCTTCTCCTTCTTCTTCTCCGGTGGCATCACATGCGTCACCACCTGCTGGCGCACATGATCCCAAAACTTCAGGTCCGTTCGCAACGCCGGGTAATCCTTAAATTTGTCAAAACTAAAGTCCCCCTTGTCCACCCCATCTGCATGGCAATCAAAGCAGAACTGCTCCAGCAGCGGCTTGATCTTCTGCTCATAACCCGCCTGCCCCCGCGTCGCCAAAGGTTCAGCGGCCAGTCCTGCGGCGCCATGGAGACCGAGGGCAAAAAGAGCTAGGATGCGCGAAAACGTCATGTCAGGGGATAAGAGTACGAACGAAGGCCAGAGCAAGGATACGTCACCCAAATTCCGCAGATTTCCACCATTGCCTCCAATCCGATAGACAACCCCCCACCCAGCCGTTAAAACCGCCCATCCACCAATCATGAAACTTTCCCTCGCTCTCTCCCTCCTCGCCCTCATCTCCCTGCCCGCCCACGCCGAAGACCCCATCCTATTCAATGGCAAAGACCTCACCGGCTGGGACGGCAACATGGAACTCTGGAGCGTCCAGGATGGAACCATCACCGGCAAAACCCCTGCCGATCCCGCCAACCCCGGCAAATCCACCCTCAAGCACAACACCTTCCTCATCTGGCGCGCCGGCGAAGTCAGCGACTTTGAGCTCACCTTCAAATACCGCATCGAAAAGGGCAATTCCGGCGTCCAGTACCGCAGCAAGGAACTCCCCAAAGGCGAAAGCGGCCCCATCATCTCCGGTTACCAGGCCGACTTTGAAGCCGGCGATACCTACAGCGGCATCCTCTACGAAGAAAGAGCCCGCGGCATCCTCGCCAAGCGCGGCGAAAAGACCGTCATCAAACCCGGATCTGCCGACCCCAAAAAGCCCACCATCGAACAAGCCGGCGCCGTCGGTGACAGCGCCGCCATCCAGGCCTCCATCAAAAAGGAAGACTGGAACGACTACAAAATCATCGCCAAAGGCAATCACCTCCAGCATTTCATCAACGGCATGCAGACCATCGACGTCACCGACGAAGACCCCGCCAACGCCGCCACCAAAGGCCTCCTAGCCTTTCAGATCCACGCCGGCCCTCCCATGATCGTCCAGTTCAAAGAACTCAAGCTCACCCCCTTGAAGTAATTCTTCCAAAAGAAGATTTTTGCCTGTCTGGGGCCCGCACCGCAAGTGCGGGCCCTTCTTGTGTCCTCAATTTGCAATTTTCATTTTGCAGTTTTCAATTTGAAATTCGCCCCCACTTTCCCCCATGCCAACCGCCCACCGCCCCCCCCAATTTTCAATCTTCAATTTTCAATCCTCAATCTTCAGTCTCCTCGCCGCGCTCGCCTTCATCTGCGGCGCTGCCCCCACCCATGCCGCCACCGCCCAAACCGAATACATCATCTGCTCCGGCGGCCCCGCCCTGCGCCAGTGGGAAAACCTCCGCAAGCCCGAAGAACAGCACGACCGCTGGTGGGGCAACTTCGTCCGCCCCGCCCGCGTCCGCATGCAGGAGCTGCAAAAATCCCTCCCACCCGGCACCATCATCACTTGGCTCGTCTACCGCGACGCCTACCTGCGCCGCTCCTCCGAAGACCACCAGGCTCTCACCAGCAACGTCGAATCCGTCCGCGACACCTACAAGATCAACCTCGTCTGGTTCCGCACCGGCGACGACGTCATCAACTACATCAACAACGGCGGCGGCGGCGTCTCTCGCGGCCGCACCAAAATCTCCGGCTTCGAATACTTCGGCCACTCCAACAAGTTTTGTTTCCTCTTCGATTACAGCTCCGACATCTACGCCACCTCCACCGCCTGGCTCCATGAAAAAGACCTGTCTAAGATCAGCCGCGGCGCCTTCGCCCGCGGCGCCATCTGTCAGAGCTGGGGTTGCCACACCGGCGAAAGCATGAGCAAGGCCTGGCGCAAAGAAACCGGCGTCTCCATGATGGGCGCCATCGGCAAAACCACCTACGCCGACATGCACCTCCGCAACTGGCACGTCGCCCTCGGCGACGGCGCGCGGTGGACGCGCTAAAAAAATATTCATATCCCTCTCCCCGCTTGCGGGGAGAGGTTAGGTGAGGGGCTCTTTCATGTCTCAAGAACGAAATGAGCGACGAAGAGCCTATCCGCTGGATGAACGTCACGCCCTCCCTCAAG